>NZ_JACEXH010000015.1:0-28364 GCF_014525465.1 Actinotalea sp. JY-7885
CCGCCCGTCGCGGCCAGGCCGGCGCACAGCTCGACGCGGTCGGCGCCCGCCGCGAGCGCGACGCGCGCGCCCGGCGCGTCCTGCACGGCGACCTCGACGGCGACGCTCACGCGCCCACCGCCGACGTCCTCACGCGCCGGGCCCTCAGCCGAACCAGTGCGGCAGCGTCGCGCGGTGCGCCTGCGACAGCTCCGCGAGCGTCGCCGTGAACAGGTCCTGGACCTCGAGCACCGGCCCGCTCTCGGGCGAGTCGCCGTCCGCCGGCGCGTCGTCCGTGGCGCCGATGCGCAGCACGGGGATGCCGCGCGCTGTGCACATGTCGCCGAAGCGGACCTCCTCGGTGCGGGGCACCGCGACGATCGCGCGCGCCGTCGACTCGGAGAACAGGGCGGTGAACGGCGTGATCCCGTCGCGCTCGCAGAGCTCGCCGAGCCACACGCGCGCCCCTGTCCCGTACCGCAGGCACGCCTCGACGAGCCCCTGGGCGAGACCACCCTCGGACAGGTCGTGCGCCGAGTCCACGAGGCCGTCCCGGGACGCGTTGACCAGGATCGCGGCGAGCGTCCGCTCGGCCGCGAGGTCCACGCGCGGCGGCAGCCCGCCGAGCTGGCCGTGGACGACGTCGGCCCAGGCCGAGCCGTCGAGCTCGTCGCGCGTCGTCCCGAGCAGGTAGATGGCCTGGCCGGGCAGGCGCCAGCCCGAGGGCGTCGCGCGCGCGACGTCGTCCAGCACGCCCAGGACGCCGACCACCGGCGTCGGGTGGATCGAGGAGTCGATCGTGCCCGGCTCGCCCGTGCCGTTGTAGAGGGAGACGTTGCCGCCGGTGACGGGGATGCCGAGCTCGAGGCAGCCGTCGGCCAGGCCCTCGATCGCCTGGACCAGCTGCCACATGGCGTCGGGGTCCTCGGGCGAGCCGAAGTTGAGGCAGTCGGTGACCGCGAGCGGGCGCGCGCCGGACGTGGCGACGTTGCGGTACGCCTCGGCGAGCGCGAGCTGCGCGCCCGTGTAGGGGTCGAGCTTGGCGTAGCGGCCGTTCGCGTCCGTCGCGAGGGCGACGCCCAGGCCCGTGGTCTCGTCGACCCGCACCACCCCGGCGTCGTCGGGCTGGGCGAGGGCGGTGTTGCCCTGCACGAAGCGGTCGTACTGGTCGGTGACCCAGGACTTGCTCGCCAGGTTGGGCGACGCGACGAGCCGCAGCAGCGTCTCGCGGAGCTCGTCTCCCGACGCGGGGCGCGCGTACCGGGCGGCGCCGTCCGGCCCGCTCACCGTGTCCGCCTGCAGGCCGTCGAGCCACGACGGGCGCGCGTAGGGGCGGTGGTAGACCGGCCCCTCGTGCGCGACCGTCTTCGGGTCGACGTCGACGATGCGGTGGCCGAAGTGGTCGATCGTCAGCCGGCCCGTGCCGGTGACCTCGCCGATCACGGCCGTCTCGACGTCCCAGCGGCCGGTGATGGCGAGGAACTCGTCGAGCTTGTCCGGCCGGACGACGGCCATCATGCGCTCCTGCGACTCCGACATGAGGATCTCGCCGGCCGTCAGCGTGGGGTCGCGCAGCAGGACCTTCTCGAGGTCGACGTGCATGCCGCCGTCACCGTTGGACGCGAGCTCCGACGTCGCGCACGAGATGCCGGCCGCGCCGAGGTCCTGGATGCCCTCGACCACCTGGGCCGCGTAGAGCTCGAGGCAGCACTCGATGAGCACCTTCTCCATGAAGGGGTCGCCCACCTGCACCGACGGGCGCTTCGAGGGCTTGGTGTCGTCGAACGTCTCGCTCGCGAGGATCGACGCGCCGCCGATGCCGTCGCCGCCGGTCCGGGCCCCGAACAGGACCACCTTGTTGCCCGCGCCCGACGCGTTCGCGAGGTGGATGTCCTCGTGGCGCAGCACCCCGACGCACAGCGCGTTGACGAGCGGGTTGCCCTGGTAGGACGCGTCGAAGACGACCTCGCCGCCGATGTTGGGCAACCCGAGCGAGTTGCCGTAGCCGCCGACGCCGGCGACGACCCCGTGCACGACGCGCGCCGTGTCCGGGTGGTCGATCGCGCCGAAGCGCAGCTGGTCCATGACGGCCACGGGGCGCGCGCCCATCGAGATGATGTCGCGCACGATGCCGCCGACGCCGGTCGCGGCGCCCTGGTACGGCTCGACGAAGCTCGGGTGGTTGTGGCTCTCGACCTTGAACGTCACGGCCCAGCCGTCGCCGATGTCGACCACGCCCGCGTTCTCGCCGATGCCGACGAGCAGGTGCTCGCGCATCGCGTGGCTGACCTTCTCGCCGAACTGGCGCAGGTGGACCTTGGAGGACTTGTACGAGCAGTGCTCGGACCACATCACCGAGTACATCGCGAGCTCGGCGGCGGTCGGGCGTCGGCCCAGGAGGTCGACGATCCGCAGGTACTCGTCGGTCTTGAGGCCGAGCTCCGCGTACGGCAGCGCGACGTCGGGCGTGCTCGCCGCGTGGTCGACGGTGTCGGGAGCGGCGGTCGGCTGGGCGGCGTCGGTCGTGGTCATCGATTCCCTACCGGGAGAGCCAAGGGGACGCCGCCAGGCTACCGGCGCCCTCCGACACCGGTGCGGCCGTCTCGCGCCCGACGCAGCGGCACGGCGCAGCACGGCGAGCGCCGCCGGGGCCGCGGGCGGCCGGCGTCGGATGTTCGAACGCGCACATCCGTGCACCTGGCCAGGGAAAGTACGCGGCCACCTGTGCGGATGCGCGGATGCGAGCATCCGTACCGGTTCGTCCACCCGCGGGTGGTGGCGTGGGGGGTGGCGCGCCCGGGAGCATGGGGGCGGAGGTGTCCGTGCCCCTGATCCCCCGGCGTGCCCGCGCCGTCGTCGTGCTGGCGCTCGTCGGCGCGCTCGCGGCGTGCGCCCCAGCGGGCCCCGCGCCGACGACGCCGCCCGCCGCCACCCACCCCTCGCCCTCGACCGAGCCGGGGACGACGGCGACCGTCACGGTGGTCCCGCAGGACGCCGCACAGGCGCGCGCCGCCGGGGCACCGGCGGGTGTCGGCGGCATGGTGGCGGTGCTCCTCGCGCCCACCGCCGGGCCGCCGTCCACCGCCGACGGCGCCACCCGGTGGACGTGGTCGTACGCGCCCGAGGTCCTGACGGCCGTCGCCGAACCCCTCCTGCTCGCGGCGCCCGACGGCGGCTCCTTCCGCACCGAGGACGACGGTTCCGTGCTCGTCCTCGACGCCGCCGGCGCCCCGGTCGCCGCCCTCGCCCCGCCGAGCGCGAGCGCCGGGCGGGCGACCTGGTCCCTGCGGACCGACGACCTCGTCGCGCTCCACCTCCAGGGCGACTCGGGCATCGGCGGCGCGGGCCAGGCCGCCGACGCACCCGCGACCGTCGAGGTCCACGCGTCGGCGGCCGACGTCACCCTCGAGTCCGCGACGTGGGGCGACCGCGAGGGCGGCCGGTCCCTCGCCGTCGACCCGACGCCGTGGGCCCGCACCTCGGGGCTGGCCGCCATCGCCCTGCTCGAGGCACAGCTGGTGGCGATGGAGCCCGAGGCCGGTACGCCCGTGATGCACGACCAGCTCGTCTGCCACGCCGTCGGCGCCCCGGACAAGAAGACCTGGAACCTCGAGCCCTGGCGGCCCGACGTCGGCCTGATCGGCGTCCTCGCGGCGCGGTGCAACCCGTGACCGAGCCCGGCGCAGGCCTCGCCCGTGTCGGCGGCAGCCACCACACTGGGCCGATGGACCTGCCGGTGATGCCGCCCGTCGCCCCGATGCTCGCGAAGTCCGCGGCCGAGATCCCGCCCGGCCAGCTCTACGAGCCCAAGTGGGACGGCTTCCGCTCGGTCGTCTTCCGGGACGGCGACGACGTCGAGATCGGCAGCCGCAACACCAAGCCGATGACGCGGTACTTCCCCGAGGTCGTCGAGGCGGTCCGGCGCGAGCTCCACGCGCGGTGCGTGGTCGACGGCGAGATCGTCGTCGCGAGCGCCGACGGCTCGGGACTCGACTTCGAGGCGCTCCTGCAGCGCATCCACCCGGCGGAGTCGCGGGTGCGCCTCCTCGCGGAGCAGACGCCCGCGGTGCTCGTGGTCTTCGACCTCCTGGCGCTGGGCGACGAGGACCTCACGGGACGCCCGTTCGCCGAGCGGCGGGCCGCGCTCGAGAGGGCGGTCACCGGCGGCGGGCCGGGCGTCTACCTCACGCGCACGACGACGGACCTGGCGGAGGCCACGCGGTGGTTCTCCCTCTTCGAGGGCGCGGGGCTCGACGGCGTCGTGGCCAAGCGCCCGGACCTGCCCTACCAGCCGGACAAGCGCGTCATGACCAAGGTCAAGCACGAGCGGACGGCGGACTGCGTGGTCGCCGGTTACCGCGTCCACAAGGCCGACGACGCCGCCGTCGGCTCGCTCCTGCTCGGCCTGTACGACGACGCGGGCACGCTCACCTCGATCGGGGTGACCAGCTCGTTCCCGATGGCGCGGCGGCGCGAGCTGTTCGCCGAGCTGCAGGCGCTGGTCACGGACGCCGCGGACCACCCGTGGACCGCACAGGCCCAGGCCTCCGGCACGCGGACCCCGACGGAGGCCGCCGGCAGCCGGTGGAACTCGGGCAAGGACCTGTCGTTCGTGCCGCTGCGGCCCGAGCGCGTCGTCGAGGTGCGCTACGACCACATGGAGGGCACGCGGCTGCGCCACACGGCGCAGTTCGCGCGCTGGCGTCCGGACCGTGAGCCCGAGAGCTGCACCTTCGCGCAGCTCGAGGTGCCCGTGCGGTTCGCCCTGTCGGACGTGCTGGGCTGAGGCTCAGGCGAGCGCGAGGGTCCCGACCAGGGACCGGATCTCCGCCAGGCCGGCGTCGTCGGGCGTGGTCGTGAGCTCGACCAGCACGTACTGGCCGGCCTGCGTCTGCAGGTGGATCTCGGCGTGCCACGTCGCGGTCGACGCGCCGGCCTCCTCGGCCGTCTCGCTGACCACGTCGACGCCCGCGAGCGCGGCGCCGGGGACGTCGAGCCGGTAGCCCTGCTCGCCGGTCATGCCGTGCCAGCCGCCGCTCCACGTGCTCTCGCCCTGGAGCACGCTGACCTCCAGGACGCGCGTCGCCGGCGTGGCCGGGTCGACGTGCTTGCGGTACTCCCAGCCGCCGGGCGCCGGCAGCCCGAGGTCCGCCCACCCGGCGGGGACGGCGTAGGTGAGGACGCCGAGCGTCGCGGCCGCCCAACCCTCGGGGACGCCCGCCGTGACGCCCTCGAGCGCCGGCAGGTCCGCGACCGTGGCGGGCTCCGCGACGGTCGCGGCCTCCGCGGCGGCCGACGGCTCGCCCGAGGTGGACGCCGCGCACGCCGTCAGGGTGCCGAGCAGGGTCAGCGCCGCCGCCAGCCGCAGGGGCCGCCGTGCCGCGCGCGTCGTGCTCGTCATGGGTCTCCCTCGTCGGTCCTGCACCGGCCGTGCGCCCTGCCCTGCATCGGCACGCGGCGCGCGCACCTGGAGCAGATGACCATGTGCAGCGCCTCACAGGCGTCCGACCGCGGGCGGATACGTGGCGCCGCGTCGCCCCCGACCGGCAGGATGGGCCAGGTGCAGACCTTCCCCGAGACCGCCGGTGTCGCGGAGACGCCGCTCACGGGCGGCAACGTCACCACCGGCCTGGTCCGCGTGGGTGACACCGTCCGTCGGCCGGCCGGCCCGCAGACGCCCGCCGTGCACGCGCTGCTGGAGCACCTGCACGACGTCGGCGTCCGTCACGCGCCGCGCAGCCTGGGCATCGACTCGCGCGGCCGCCACGTCCTCGAGTACGTCGAGGGCGAGGTCGCGCACCCCGCGCCCCCGGGGGCGCCGCCGCTGGACCCGGCCGCCGTGGGCCGCGTCGCACGCGAGCTCCACGACGCCCTGGACGGCTGGCAGCCGCCGGCCGAGGCCGTCTGGGTCTGCCCCATCCCGTCGGACGGCGCCGACCTCGTGATCCACCACGACCTCGCCCCGTGGAACCTCGTCGTCGCGCCCGACCGCCTCGTGGTCATCGACTGGGACGCCGCCGCGCCCGGGACGCGGACCTGGGACCTCGCCTACCTCGCCCACGGCCTCGTGCCGCTCGACCCCGGGACGCCGGTCGACGTCGCGGCCGCCGGGCTCGCTGCCCTCGCCGACGGCTACGGCCTGGACGACGCCGGCCGCGAGCGCCTGCTCGCCACGCTCGGCCCGCGCACGTGGTCGATGCACACGCTGCTGGCCGACGGCCATCGCACCGGTGAGCAGCCGTGGTCGCGCCTGTGGGACGAGGGCCACGGCACGGTCTGGGAGCGTGACGCCCGCTGGACCGAGCAGCACGCGGACGCCTGGCGCCGCGCCCTCCTCGGCTGACCCCGCCGTGCCCGGTCGTGCGTCGGGGGATCAGACCTCGGCCAGGCGCTCGCGGTACGACCGAGGGCTCACACCGCGCACCCGCTTGAACGCGGTGCTGAGGGCGAACGGCGTGCTGTAGCCGACCTGGCGCGCCACGGCGGCGAGCGTCGCGTCCGGGCGCGTGAGCAGGTCCGCCGCGAGCGCGATCCGCCACGCGGTGAGGTACGCCATCGGGGACTCCCCCACGAGGTCCGTGAACCGGCGCGCGAAAGCGGCACGCGAGACGCCGGCGGCGTCCGCGAGCCGCACCACCGTCCAGGGCTCCGCCGGCTGCTGGTGGATGCGGCGCAGTGCGGCGCCCGCGACCGGGTCGGCCCAGGCGCGGTACCAGGCGGGCGCGCCGGCGCCCTCACGGGCGAACCACGACCGCAGGGCCGTGATGAGCAGGAGGTCGAGGAGGCGGTCGAGGACCGCCGTCTGGCCGGGCTCCTCGCGACCGATCTCGGCCGCGAGCATCGACACGAGCGTCGCGACGGCCTCGTCCCCGCGCGGCACGACGACGACCTGCGGCAGCGCGCGCAGCAGCCGCCCGCTGACCTCACCCGCGAGCTCGTACGTGCCGACCACCAGGTGCGTCGACCCGTCCGCCGCGTTGCCCCACGCCCGCACGCCGAGGTACCAGGCCTCCGCGAGCGCGACGCCGTCCGGGGTCGTGCACTGCTGTCCCGGGTGGATGACCGCCTGGGGCGGCGTGCCGACGTCGTCGGCGACGAGGTACGGCTCCGGGCCGCGCACGACGGCGACGTCGCCCGGTGCCAGGCGCGCGGTGGTCCCGTCGGCCGTCCGGACCACCGAGGCGCCGCGGACCTGGGCGAGCACCGTGATCGGCGCCCGGTCCTGGACGCGCAGGGCCCAGGGCGGCTCGAGGACGCCGCGCAGCAGGAACGCGCCGCGGGCCCGCGGGCCGTCAAGGAGTCCGGTGAGCGCGTCCATCCGACGACCGTAGACGATCGCGTATGCAGATGCGCCTTTCCGCGATGGATCGTCCAGCGGACTCGGGCTTGGCTGGGGTCATGACCACACAGCCCACGGCCGCCCGTCCCGAGCCGCCGACCACCCGACCGTCCACCGCCGACGCACCGACCCGCCCCGCGGCCGGCACCACGCTCGTCACCGCCGGGTCCGGCAAGACCGGCCGCCGCGTCGTCGCCCGCCTGGAACGCCTGGGCGTCCCGGTCCGTGCGGCGTCCCGCTCGACCTCGCCCGCCTTCGACTGGCACGACCCGTCCACCTGGCCCGCCGCGCTCGACGGCATCGACGCCGCCTACCTCTGCTACGTGCCCGACCTCGCCGTCCCGGGCGCCACGCAGACCCTCGAGGCCGTCGTCGACGAGGCGCAGCGTGCGGGCGTCCGCCGCGTCGTCCTGCTCTCAGGGCGCGGCGAGGTCGAGGCGCAGCGCGCCGAGCGCGTCGTGCAGCGCGACGGCCTCGCGTGGACGGTCGTGCGCAGCGCCTGGTTCCTGCAGAACCTGAGCGAGGGGTTCTTCGCCGAGGCCGTCGCCGCGGGTGAGCTCGCTCTGCCCGTGGGGGACGTCCGCGAGCCGTGGGTCGACCTCGAGGACGTCGCCGACGTCGTCGTCGCGGCGCTCACGCAGGAGGGTCACGCTGGGCGGACCTACGAGGTGACGGGTCCGCGCCTGCTCACGTTCGACGACCTCGCGGCCGAGATCACGCGGGGCGTCGGCCAGCCGGTCCGCTTCCGCCGCTCGACCCTCGCCGAGCTGCAGGCGGACCTGCGCCCCTACGGCGACGGGCTCGTCGAGCTGATGACCTACCTGGTCACCGAGGTGCTCGACGGTCGCAACGCGTCGCTCGCGCACGGCGTGCACGAGGCACTCGGACGAGCGCCGCACGACGTCTCTGAGTACGTGCGGGCGGCCGCGGCGACGGGCACCTGGCACCGCCCCTGAGCGCGGACCGCGGGCCGTCGCGGTGGTCCCCGGGCGCCGGCGGGCCGGCCGTGGTGTGCTGCCCCGGTGGACACCTTCCGGCGCGACGGCCTGACCTTCGACGTGCACGACCACGCACCGGCCGGCGCACCGCACGGTGCCGCGGGGTCGGCGCCCACGGGCACCGCCGTGCTGCTCCACGGCTTCCCGCAGGACGCGTCGGCGTACGACGCCGTCGTGCCGCTGCTGACCGGTGCGGGACTCCGCGTCCTCGCGCCGGACCAGCGTGGCTACTCGCCCGGCGCCCGTCCCGCCGGCCGGCGCGCGTACGCGGTCCGTGAGCTCGTGGCGGACGTCGTCGCGCTGCTCGACGCGGCCGGCGTGGAGCGCGCCCACGTCGTCGGGCACGACTGGGGCGGCGCCGTCGCGTGGTCGCTCGCCGGGCGCCACCCGGAGCGGACGGCGTCGCTGACCGTGCTCTCGACACCGCATCCCGCGGCGATGGCCGCCGGCCGCGGGGACCAGGTCCGGCGCTCGTCGTACATGCTCTGGTTCCAGGCCCCGAAGGTCCCGGAGGCCCTGCTCCTGCGCCGCGACGCCGCGCTGCTGCGGCGCTTCCTCGCCGGATCGGGGCTGGAGCCGCACCTGGTGGACCACTACGCCACCCGCATGAGCGAGCCCGGCGCCCTCACCGCGGCGCTGGGCTGGTACCGCGCGCTGCCCGTGAGCCGCAGCCGAGGCAAGGGCGCAGCCAAGAGCCGCGGCTCCGGCCCCACGCCCGTGCCGACCACCTACGTCTCGGGCCGCCGGGACCCGTTCTTCGCCCCCGACTCCGTGCGGGCGACCGGCCGCTACGTCACCGGCCCGTACCGCCACGTCGAGCTCGACGCCGACCACTGGCTCCCCGAGCACCGCCCGGACGACGTCGCCGCGGCCGTGCTCGCCCACCTGCGCTGACCCGCCCGCCTGGGCCCCGTCCCTCACGCGACGACCCGCCGAGCACGTCCGTTCCCACCGAGCACGTCCGCCGCACAGGACGCGCTCGCGTGGGACGGACGTGCTCGGCGGGCGAGGCCGGCGAGGCCGGCGACGCGTCGCGGCTCGCGGGCGCCGTCAGACCGGGCTCGGCGCCGAGGGGGCGACCGGGGGCGCCGGCACGGCCGAGGACGGCCCCGTCGTCGCGGGCCGGACGCCGTTCTTGGCGACCGACTTCTCCGGGATGGGCAGGTCCCCCGTGGCCCGCAGGCGCCGGTAGTAGTCCCGCGCCTCGTCCTGCCGCTGGCCCTCGGCGCCGCTCGCGATCGCGGCACGCACGTGCTCGGGGCCGTAGCCGAAGGCGTCGACCAGGTCCTGCGCGTGCGGGCGCAGGCGCGTCAGCAGGCGGTCGACGTAGGACGTCACGGTCCGCGCACGGCCCGCGGAGAGCCGGCCGTGGATGAGGTACCAGGCCAGGTTGCGCTCGATCGTCACGAGGCCGAACAGGTCGCGCAGCCACGTCAGGACCTGCCGCGTGCCCGGGTCCTGGACCTTCTCCAGGCCCGCGGTGAACGCCTCCCACTGGAGCAGGTCGGCGTGCGCCCGCGCGCACTCGATGAGCGCGTGCTGGTGCTCGTTGAAGCGGCGCGAGGCCTCCTCGCGGGGCGCCTTCATCGCGGGTCGCAGCGCCTCGGCCACCTCCGCGACCATCGTCTCGACGCGGTCGGTGAGCAGCTCGCGCTGGGTGCTCGTCTCCCGCAGCTGGCCCGCCGAGCGACGCGCGTCGCCGCCGTCGGACAGCGTCTGCACCACCCGCAGCAGCGGCGTGCGGTGCAGCGCGACGTCGGCGGCGCGGCCGGCGACGTAGCGCGCGACGCCGCCCGCGTCGATGTCCTTGAACTCCTTGGCGTGGTCGGCGAGCAGGCGCTTGGCCACGAGCTGGAGCAGCACGGTGTTGTCGCCCTCGAAGGTCACGTAGACGTCGAGGTCGGCGCGCAGCGACGTGAGCCGGTTCTCCGTGAGGAAGCCCGCGCCCCCGCACGCCTCGCGCGCCCCCTGGAGCGCGGCCAGGGCGTGCCAGGTCGACGCCGGCTTGAGGGTCGCCGCGATGGTCTCGAGGTTCTCGCGGTCCTCGTCCGTGTCGCTCGCGCCGGAGAACACGGCGTCGAACGTCTCCAGCAGCCGCTCGTGCGCGAAGGCGCCCGCGTAGGTCTGCGCCAGCAGCGGGAGCAGGCGCCGCTGGTGCTCCGCGTAGTCGAGGAGCACGACCTCCTCGTTCGACTGCGGTCCGGCGAACTGGCGGCGCTGGTTGGCGTAGGTCACCGCGATGATCATCGCGAGCTTGCCGACGTTCACGGCGGCGCCGTCGAGGGAGACGCGGCCCTGCACGAGCGTGCCGAGCATGGTGAAGAAGCGGCGGCCCGGGCTCGGGATCGGCGAGGAGTACGTGCCGTCGGCCGCGACGTCGCCGTAGCGGTTGAGCAGGTTCGCCCGCGGGACGCGCACGTGGGTGAAGTGCAGGCGGCCGTTGTCGATGCCGTTGAGCCCGCCCTTGAGGCCGTCGTCCTCGCCCCCGATGCCCGGCAGGAACTCCAGCGTCTCCGGGTCGCGCAGGGGCACGTAGAACGCGTGCACGCCGTGGTTGACCTTCGGCCCGCCGGGCGCCGCCGTCACCAGCTGCGCGAAGACGACGGCGGCCGTGCCGTGCACCGCGGCGTTGCCGAGGTAGTCCTTCCACGCGGCCCGGAAGGGCGTGTGCAGGTCGAACTCCTGCGTCTGCGGGTCGTAGGTCGCCGTCGTGCCGATGCTCGCGACGTCGGAGCCGTGGCCGGTCTCCGTCATCGCGAAGGCACCGGGGACGTCGACGGACATGGCGCCCGGCAGCAGGCGCGCGTGGTGCTCCTCGGTGCCCAGGTGCAGGATCGCCGACGCGAACAGGCCCCACTGGACCCCCGCCTTGATCTGCAGCGACGGGTCCGCCGTGATGACCTCCTCGAACCGCGCGAGGCTGCCGCCGTGGTCGTCGGCCCCGCCCAGCTCGGTCGGGAAGGAGCGGAGCACGTCGCCCTCGGTCGCGAGGATGCGCAGCTGCTCGAGCACGCGCTCGCGGTGCACGTCCGTCGACTGACCCTCGACGCGGTGGAAGCGCGGGTCCTTGAGGAGCTCGCGCGCCGCGCGGCGGATCGGCGCCCAGCGTCCGAGCAGCACCTCCTCCAGCGCGGGGACGTCGACGCGCGGCTCGCTCGTTCCGCGCGCTCGCTTCTCGCTCAGGGTGGTCATGGCTGCTCCTCGTCGTTGAGGCCGGCGGCTGCCGGGTTCTCGGCGGTGGTCGGGTCGTCGGCGGGGTCGTGAGCGGGGTCGTCGTGGGCGGGGCGCGCCGTGCGGGTGCGGGCCAGGACGCTCACGGGGCCCGCCCAGAGCCAGGCCGTGATGCGCTCGACGAGCTCCTCGCGCGTGGGCGCACCCGGTGCGTCGCGGTGCGTGAGCCACCAGTCGCCCGTGCCGCGGACGAAGCCGACGGCGCCGGCGGCCCAGACGTCGGCCTGGCGCGCGGCGCCGACGTCGGCCCCGTCGCCGTCCTCGTCGTCGCGGTCCTCGGTCAGCACGCGGGCGAACGGCCGCGCGACGAGCGCCGCGACGGCCTCGAGGAAGTGGCCCAGGGGCGCCGAGGCGTCCTCGGAGACGGGGCGCGTGACGAACCAGTAGACGTTCGGCGAGGTCTCGACCATGGCGAGGTAGACGTCGATCATCGAGCGCAGGCCCTCGCGCGGCGTCGCGGCGCGGCTGGACGCCTCGTCGAGCGCCGCGTGCATCTGCGCGACGACGGCCTCGCCGACCGCGACCTGGAGCCCGGTCTTGTCCACGAAGTAGCGGTAGACGATCGACTTGGACGTCCCGGCGGCCGCCGCGATCTCCTCCATCGAGACGTCCGGTCCAATGCGGTGCACGGCGCGACGGGCGGCCCGCACGAGCTCGGCGCGGCGCGCGGCGCGGTGGTCGTCCCAGCGGCGCGAGCGGCCGTCGGCCGCCTCGGTGTCCGGCTGCCCGCTCACGGGCGGCCCGCCGACGGCGCGCTCGGGCGCGGCGTCGGTCAGCGGCTCCGGCGACGTCGCCGGTGTGATCGGACTCACGAAACCGACGGTATCAGGTACTGTCGGTCCCAGGCACTACCAGCACCGCTCCCGGCAGACCCGGGACGGTGGTCCCGGTAGGCGCGTGCACCACCATCGCTGCTCGACGACGACGCGAGAGGACCCCGTTCCCCATGGCGGCACCCACCACCCCCGCACCCACGCCACCGCAGACCCCGGCAGGCGCCCCGCGCCGCGCGGTGGTCGTGGGCGGCAACCGCATCCCGTTCGCCCGCTCGGGCGGCCCCTACGTCCGGGCGAGCAACCTCGACATGCTCGGGGCCGCGCTCGACGGCCTCGTCGCGCGCTTCGGCCTGGCCGACGAGCGCATCGGCGAGGTCGCGGCGGGTGCCGTCCTCAAGCACTCCAAGGACTTCAACCTGGCGCGCGAGGCCGTCCTCGGGTCGCCGCTCTCACCCGAGACCCCCGCCTACGACCTGCAGCAGGCGTGCGCGACCGGCCTCGAGACCGTCGTCGGGCTGAGCAACAAGATCCGCCTCGGCCAGATCGAGTCGGGCATCGCGGGCGGGGTGGACTCCACGTCGGACGCGCCGATCGTCGTGAGCGACCCGCTGCGCCGCATCCTGCTCGACCTGTCGCGGGCCCGGACGCCGCAGCAGCGGCTGGCCGCCGTCGCCCGGCTACGCCCCGCGCACCTGGCGCCCTCGGCGCCGACCACCGGCGAGCCGCGGACCGGCCTGTCCATGGGTGAGCACCAGGCCCTGACCACCGCCGCCTGGAAGATCACCCGCGAGGCGCAGGACGAGCTCGCGCTCGCGAGCCACCACAACCTCGCGGCGGCCTACGACGCCGGGTTCTTCGACGACCTGCTCACGCCCTACCGGGGCCTGACGCGCGACGCGAACCTGCGCGCCGACACCTCGCTCGAGAAGCTCGGGGCCCTCAAGCCGGTCTTCGGCAAGACCCTGGACACCCCGCCGACCATGACCGCGGGCAACTCCACCCCGCTGTCCGACGGCGCCTCGACGGTGCTCCTCGCGAGCGACGCGTGGGCCGCCGAGCGCGGTCTTCCCGTGCTCGCGTCGATCGTCGACGCCGAGCCGGGCGCCGTGGACTTCGTGCACGGCCGCGACGGGCTGCTCATGGCGGGCGCGCACGCCGTGCCGCGCCTGCTGGCCCGCAACGGGCTCACCCTCCAGGACTTCGACTTCTACGAGATCCACGAGGCGTTCGCGGCCACCGTGCTGTGCAACCTCGCCGCGTGGGAGTCCGAGGAGTTCTGCCGCGAGCGCCTCGGGCTGCCGGGTGCGCTGGGGTCGATCGACCGCAGCCGCCTCAACGTCCACGGCTCGTCGCTCGCCGCCGGGCACCCGTTCGCCGCCACGGGCGGCCGCATCGTCGCGACGCTCGCCAAGGCGCTCGCCGCCAAGGGCCCGGGCAGCCGCGGTCTCATCTCGGTCTGCGCCGCGGGTGGCCAGGCCGTCGTCGCGATCATGGAGGCAGCGTGACCGACACGTACCTGGGCCTGGTCAACTCCGGGCTCACGAAGAAGATCGCCAAGCAGCTCGGCCTCCCCCGGCCCGCGGTGCTGCGCCGCCACGACCCGGCGGCCCCGCTGGTGCCCGGCCCCGTGCTCGTGGTGCCGGACGCGGGCGCCGAGGCGGACGCCGACGCGATCGCCGAGCAGCTGCTCGCGTGGGACCTCGACGTCCACCGCCACCCGACGGGCGACGCCGACCGCTTCGGCGCGATCGTCCTGGTCCTGACGCACGTCGCGGCGCCGGCCGACCTCACGCAGCCGATGCTGTCCGTCGCGCCCGCCGTGAAGCGGCTCGCCCCGGGCGGCCGCGTCGTCGTCGTCTCCCGCGAGCCCGGCGAGCCCGGCGCCGTCGCGGCACCCGTGGCCGCGGCCCGGCAGGGCGTCGACGGCATGCTGCGCTCGCTGGCCAAGGAGCTGCGCGGCGGCGCGACCGGCAACGGCATCGTCCTGGCCGAGGGCGTGGACGTCACGGCGCCGAGCGCGGTCGGCGCCCTGCGCTTCCTGCTCTCGGGCCGGTCCGCGTACGTCGACGGGCAGCCGCTGCACGTCACGTCGTCGGGCGGCGCGCTGCCGGCCGACTGGGACAAGCCGCTCGAGGGCCAGGTCGCCGTCGTCACCGGCGCCGCGCGCGGCATCGGCGCGGCGATCGCCCGCACCCTGGCGCGCGACGGCGCGACGCTCGTCGTCGTCGACGTGCCCGCGGCCGGTGAGGCCCTCGCCGCCGTCGCGAACGAGGTGCACGGGACCGCGCTCCAGCTCGACGTCACCGCCGACGACGCCGCGGCGCGGATCCTCGCGCACGTCGGCGCCCGCCACGGGCGCCTCGACGTCGTCGTGCACAACGCCGGCGTGCTGCGCGACAAGCTGCTGGTCAACATGACGCCCGAGAAGTGGGACCCGGTGCTCGCGGTGAACGTCACGGCGCCGCTGCGGATCACCGAGGAGCTGCTGGGGTCCGGCTCGCTGGGCGCCGCGCCGCGCATCATCGCGCTCGCCTCGACGAGCGGCATCGCCGGCAACCGCGGCCAGACGAACTACGGCGCGTCCAAGGCCGGCGTCATCGGGATGGTGCGCGCGTTCGCGCCCCGCCTGGCGGCGCTGGGCGGGACCGCGAACGCCGTCGCGCCGGGGTTCATCGAGACCGACATGACGGCGAGCATCCCGTTCGCGACGCGCGAGTTCGCCCGTCGCCTGTCCTCGCTGCAGCAGGGCGGGCAGCCGGTCGACGTCGCCGAGGCGATCGCGTTCCTCGCGTCGCCGCAGGCCGGGGGCGTCAACGGCCAGGTGCTGCGCGTGTGCGGCCAGAGCCTGGTCGGCGCATGAGGACCGGCCGGCAGGTCGTCGAGCTGCGCACCATGCCGCCGCTCGCGCGCACGTACGTCAAGGGCGTCACGACGTCGGCGGTCGCGATGATGGCGCCGCGGCGCCCGGTCGCACCCGAGCAGCTGCCCGCCGTCGACCTGCGCGTGCACCACGTGCGGGCCGACGTCGAGCGGCTCACCGCGTACCAGCACCTCGTGGGCGAGCCCGCGGGCGACGTCCTGCCGGCCGGGTTCCTGCACGTGCTCGCCTTCCCGCTGCAGACGGCACTGATGATCCGCGGCGACTTCCCGCTGCCGCTGCTCGGGATGGTGCACGTGGCCAACCGGGTGGAGCAGCACCGGCCCGTGCGCCTCGACGCGCCGCTCGACGTGCAGGTGGGCGCGCGCGACCTGCGGCCGCACCACGCCGGGACCGTCGTCGACCTGGTCGGCGAGATCAGCGTCGACGGCCTCGTCGTGTGGTCCGGCACGTCGACGTACCTCGCGCGCGGCGTGCGCGTCGCGGGCGCCGCGCGGCCCGAGAAGGAGCCGCGCTTCGCCTGGATCCCGCCGACGCCCACCGGGCAGTGGCGCCTGGGCGCGGACGTGGGGCGGCAGTACGCCGAGGTCTCGGGCGACCGGAACCCGATCCACACGTCCGCGCTCGCGGCGAAGGCGTTCGGGTTCCCGCGGGCGATCGCGCACGGCATGTACACGGCCGCCCGGGCCCTGGCCGACGTCGGGCCGGCGGCGCGCGGCGACGCGTACCGCTGGGACGTCGAGTTCGCGGCGCCGGTCCTGCTGCCGGGCACGGCCTCGGTCCGCGTGTCTCCCGACGACGACGGCTACGGCTTCGTGGCGTGGGACGCCCGCAGGGCGCGCAAGCACCTCGAGGGCCGGGTGGTCCCGCTCGGCTGAGGCCGGACGCCCGGCGCGGCGTCGGCGCTCAGCGCGGCTCGGGCTCCGGCGTGAGCCAGCGCGCGTAGCAGACCGACGTCGGCTCGTCGGTGTAGGGCCCGTAGTTGTCGATGCGCTCGTAGCCCGTCGAGCGGTAGAGGGCGATCGCCTCGGGTTGGCGGACGCCGGTCTCGAGGACGAGCCGCCGCAGGCCGTGCTCGACCGCGAGCCGCTCGAGCTCGGCGAGCACCGCCCGGGACAGTCCCCTGCCGCGTGCCGCGGGGCGCACGAACATGCGCTTGAGCTCGCCGTAGCCGTCGCCGTACCCGGACGCGGCGCGCAGCGAGCCGCATCCGACCACCTCGCCGTCGAGCCGGACGACGACGGTCGCGAGCATCTCGTCCGGCGGCAGCACGGGCTCGATGTCGCCGACGCCGTCGTACCGGGCGGCGAGCTCGGTCTGCTGCTCCTCGCGCAGGCGCGCGGCGTCGGGGTCGTCCCAGGGCACCCGCTCGACCGCGACGGTCGGCGTCGCGGCGGCGCCGCCCGACGCGGGTGACGGGGCGCTCACGCGCGCGTGCCCGTCGGGCGCATCAGCGGACGAGCGTGGCGAGGACCGACGTGAAGAACCGCAGGCCGTCCGTGCCCAGGCGCGGACCGGCCGCGCTGTCGGGGCCGAAGCCCGGCTCGACGGCGTGCTCGGGGTGCGGCATGAGGCCCACGACGTTGCCCGCGGCGTTCGCGATGCCGGCGATGGCGCGCCGCGAGCCGTTCGGGTTCCAGCCGTCGTAGCGGAACACCACGCGGCCCTCGGCCTCGAGCTCGTCGAGGTCACGCTCGGACGCCACGTACTGGCCGTCCTGGTTCTTGAGCGGGATGACGATCTTCTCGCCCTGCTCGAAGTCGCCGGTCCAGGCGGTCGTCGCGTTCTCCACGACGAGCACCTGCTCGCGGCACAGGAAGGTCCGGTGGTCGTTCTTGATCATGGCGCCGGGTAGCAGGTGCGCCTCGCAGAGCACCTGGAAGCCGTTGCAGATGCCCAGCACGGGCAGGCCGCCCCGTGCGGCGTCGACGAGCGTGCCCATCACGGGCGCGAAGCTGCTGATGGCGCCGGCGCGCAGGTAGTCGCCGTAGGAGAAGCCGCCCGGCAGGACGACGGCGTCGACCCCGTGCAGGTCGGCGTCGGCGTGCCAGAGCGCGACCGGCTCGCCGCCCGCGAGGCGCACGGCGCGCGCGGCGTCGCGGTCGTCGAGCGTCCCGGGGAAGGTGACGACGCCGATGCGGGCGCCGTCGACGCGCGCGTCGGCAGCCGGCCGCGCGATCGTCGGGGTGCTCACGCGCCGACCTCGTCGGCGACCGCGACGCGCACGACGTCCTCGATCACGGGGTTCGACAGCAGGGTCTCGGCGGCCCGACGGACGGCCTCGAGCACCTCCTCGGTGACCTCGCCGTCGACCTCGAGCTCGAACCGCTTGCCCTGGCGCACGCTCGTGAACCCGTGGAACCCGAGCCGCGGCAGGGCGTTGGCGACGGCCTTGCCCTGCGGGTCGAGGATCTCGGGCTTCGGCATCACATCGACGACGACTCGTCCCACAGAAGGGCTCCTGGGTCTGGTGCGAGGGGAGACGACGGCCACGATACCCGCGGCGTCCGACACGACGTCGGGGGCGTTCACCAGGCGGCCGGCCGCCGTCGCGGGCGCCGATGGATCAGGCGCGGGGCCGGCGATCGGGCCGGTCCGTGTAGTGCTCGACCAGGTCGTCGTAACCGGTCCAGAAGTCGTCGAACGGGAGGTCGTCGCCCGCCAGGTGGGCGTGCAGGTACTCGAGGTGCCGGTGCCAGCCGGCGGCGTAGGACACCGCGTCGTCCAGGTCCTCGTGGTGCAGGGTCAGGGTCGTGCTCGACGGCGCCACCTCGTCCAGGGCGACGGTGAGCCGGCTCGGCCGCTCCTCGGGGAAGTCCCAGGTGAGGATCAGCAGTCGGCGCGGTTCCCACTGCAGCACGGCGTGCCGCGACCGGACGTGCTCGTCGTGCCACAGATCGAACCGGACGCCCTCGGCGACCACGCCGTCCAGGCGTCCCAGCCAGCGCACGGTGTGCTCGCCGTCGGTCAGCGCCCGCCAGACGTCGGACGTGGCCGCCGGGAGCGCCACCTCGAGGTGCACCTCACCGTGCGCGGTGTCGGCGCGGCCGTCGATCGAGGGACTCTGCTGCACGAGGCGATCTTGCCGCCTCCGCGGGCGCATCCCCGCGCGCCGCGCTGCTACGGCACGACGACGGTCATGCCCGCGCCGCTGCGCGGCGCGGGGTCGCCCATGGACGCGAGCGCGGCGCCAGCGGCGTCGAGCCCGATGACGTCGCCGACGAGGCGCTCGGGCGCCAGGTCACCGCGGGCGACGGCGGCGAGCATGGCGGGGTACTCGTGCGCGGCCATGCCGTGGCTGCCGTAGACCTCGAGCTCCCAGGCCACGACGCGGTCCATCGGGAGCGGCGGGCGCGCGTGCTCGGCGAGGAGGAGGCCGACCTGGACGTGGCGTCCCCGGCGGCGCAGGCCGAGGATCGAGCCGGCCGCGGTCACGGGGTCACCCAGCGCCTCGACGGACACGTGGGCGCCGCCGCCCGTCACCTCGGCCACCAGCGCACCCAGGGCGTCGGCCGTGGTCGGCGCGGGGGCGCCGGCGCCCGGAGCCTCACGGTGAGCTCGCGCTCGCCCGCCACCCGACCGCGGGTCCAGCACCACCTCGGCCCCGAGCGCCGCGGCCGCCGTTCGCGCCTCGGCCCGGACGTCCAGGGCCACGACGCGCGCACCGGCCGCCACGGCGATCATCACCGCGGACAGCCCCACACCGCCGCACCCGTGCACGGCGACCCACTGCCCGGCCGCGACGCGTCCGTGCACCGTGAGCGCGCGGTACGCCGTCGCGAACCGGCAGCCCAACGACGCCGCCGTGACGGCGCTCATCCCCTCGGGGAGCGCGACGAGGTTGACGTCGGCGTGGTCGATCGCGACCCGCTCGGCGAACGACCCCCAGTGGGTGAACCCGGGCTGCGTCTGCCGCTCGCAGACCTGCTGCTCGCCCGCGCGGCACACCGCGCACTCGCCGCACGCGCAGACGAACGGCACCGTCACCCGGTCCCCGGCGCGCCAGGCCCGCACCTCGGCGCCCACCTGGACCACCGTCCCCGCGAGCTCGTGGCCGGGCACGTGCGGCACCGCGATGCCGTCGTCGTGCCCCTGCCAGCCGTGCCAGTCGCTGCGGCACACGCCCGTCGCCTCGACGCGGATGACGGCGCCCGACGGCGGGCACGAGGGCTCCGGCACGTCCCGCACCTCGAGCGGACCCCCGAAGCGCTCGAACACGACGGCTCGCATGTGAGGCACCCCGGTCTGTCGTGAGCGGACGATCACCGCCGGTCGGCGGCAGCCCAGGATCCCACCCCGGCCGCGCGCCGCCGCCCTCCGCCCGGGCACTGGACCGTCCCTCCCGCCCACCGGGTCGGGGTCGGGACCCGTCAGAAGCGGCGGTGGGTCCACCGTCCGGCCAGCAGCGTCCCGGCCACCGGCATCGCGCGCAGGCCGTAGCCCGTCGTCGTGAGCGGGTCCGCCTCGAGCACCGCCAGGTCCGCCACCGCGCCGGGCGCGACCCGGGAGCGCACGGATGCGGCGAGCGCGACGTGCGCGGGGAGCCGGTGCTCGGGGTGCCACGGCGCCCGCCCGTCGCGCGCCCGGTCGACGGCGGCCCCGATCGCGTGCCACGGGTCGAGCGGCGCCACGGGCGCGTCGGACCCCAGGGTCAGCCGCACGCCCGCACGGTGCAGGGCACCGAACGGGAAGGCGCGGTCGGTGCGGCCGACCCAGTGCCGGTCGGCGACGTCGCGGTCGTCCATCGCGTGCTCGGGCTGGACGCTCGCGACGATGCCGAGCCGGACGAGCCGGTCGACGTCGTCGGCGGTGACCAGCTGCGCGTGCTCGATGCTGCCCCGCGCACCCGTGGCCTCGAACGCGTCGAGGGCGAGCGCGTTGGCGTGGTCGCCGATCGCGTGGATCGCGCACCCGAGTCCTGCGGCGGTCGCGCGGGCCATGAGGGGCCGCAGCTCCCCGGGCGGCACCGACAGCACGCCGAACGCCTCCGGGCCGGCCAGCCCCGGGTACGGGTCGAAGCAGTAGGCGGTGCGGGTGTTGAGCGACCCGTCCGTGATGACCTTGAGCGGGCCCATCGTCAGGAGGCCGTCGGCGGTGAGCGCTCGACCGGTCGGCAGCCCGCGCGCGACCGCCTCGTCCAGCCCCTGCGCCCAGACGCTCGCGACCACCCGAAGGCCGAGCCGCCCGGCGGCCGCCCGCCGCTCCCAGGCGGGCACGGCGCCGGACATCTCGAAGTCCACGACGCCGACGACGCCGCGCTCGGCCGCGGCCCGCACCGCGTCGGCGACCCACGCGTCGACGACGTCGGTGGGCGCCGCGGCGAGCCGGTCGAGCAGCGGGAACCAGGCGTTCTCACGCAGCAGCCCCGTGCCGTCCCCACCGATCAGTCCCGCGACACCCAGGCGCGCGGCGGCGGCCGTGCCCAGCCAGCCGCAGTGCAGGTCCGCGCTGACCAGCACCACCTCGGCACCGGGGACGCCGGCGCCCGCCGCGGCGTCGTCGAGGACCGCCGACGTCGGCACGTCGGGCCACAGGCCGTCACGGAAGCCGAACCCCACGAGCGGCACGCCCGCGGGCGGCGGCGCGAGGCGCAGGCGCTCGGCGACGAGCGTCGCGGCGTGGGCCGCCGACGTCGCCCCCGACACGTCGACCCGCTGCCGCGCGAGCGCCCACTGGTTCATGTGCGTGTGCGCGTCCCACAGCCCGGGCACGAGCCAGCGGCCGGCGAGGTCGACCGTCTCGATCGGTCCCTCGTCCGCCTCCTGCAGGGCGGCGCCCGTGACGGCGGGAGCCAGGGCACGCACCACCCCGTCGACCACGAGCACGTCGCACAGCTCCGCAGGCACCGCGGCGCCCTGGACCGGGACCACACGCGCGGCGGTCAGGAGCACGGACGTCACGGCCTGCCCCGTCCCCGCGACGGCGTGCGGGGCCCGGACCGCGCGGACGCGTCGCGCGGACCGCTCGGCGCCGGCGCGTGCGCGGTGACGACGACGCCGTCGGGCTGCTTCCGCACGCGGCGTCTCCTTCGCTCGGGGGCCGACGTGGGCACGCGGGGGGCGCGCGCCCACGCCGACCGGTCCGGTGGTGCCAGATGGTGCCAGAACCCGCCCCGCCGCGCAGTCCGGGGACCAAAATCGATACGAATCCGGGTCCGACGGCGTCCCGGCGCGGGCGTCAGCGCCGCCGCACCTCGGGCACCACGAGCGGTGTGCCGCTGGCGGGGTCCGGCACCACGCGGCACGGAAGGCCGAACACGTGCCCGACCAGATCGGCCGTCACGACGTCCTGCGGCGCCCCCTGCGCGACGACGGCGCCGTCCTTCATCACCACGAGGTGGGTCGCGTACCGCGACGCCTGGTTGAGGTCGTGGAGCACGGCGACGAGGGTCCGGCCCGTGTCGTGCAGGCTCGCGCACAGGTCCATGACCTCGTACTGGTGGGCGATGTCCAGGAACGTCGTGGGCTCGTCGAGGAGCAGTACGGGCGTCTCCTGCGCGAGCACGAGCGCGAGCCACACACGCTGGCGCTGGCCACCCGAGAGCTCGTCGACCGCGCGGTCGGCGAGGTCGGTCACGTGGGTGGCCGCCATCGCGCGCGCCACCGCCACCTCGTCCTCGCGCGACCACTGCCGCAGCAGCCCCTGGTAGGGGTAGCGGCCCCGTGCGACGAGGTCGGCGACCGTGATGCCCTCGGGCGCGACGGCGGTCTGCGGCAGGAGGCCGACCTGCCGTGCGACCTCCTTGGTGGGCATGGTGTGCACGGCCCGCCCGTCGAGCAGGACGGCGCCTCCGCGCGGCTCGAGCAGGCGCGCCAGGCCGCGCAGGAGCGTGGACTTGCCGCACGCGTTGGGCCCGATGACGACCGTGAAGGAGCCGTCCGGGACGGCGAGGGTGAGCCCGTCGACGACGACGCGGCGCTCGTACGCGAGCGTGACGTCCCGCGCGACCAGCCGGGCGGCGGGCGCGGCGTCCTGCGGCCCCCCGGGCGCGGCGCCCTGCGGCCCCTCGGGCGCACCGGCGTGCGCGGACGGGTCGACGGTCATCGGCGACGCCCCTCTCGGCTCAGGACCCAGGCGAGGTAGACCCCACCGACGACACCCGTCGCGACCCCCACCGGCATCGCCACCGGCAGCGCGTGCTGCGCGACCACGTCGGCGGCGAGCAGCAGCAGGGCGCCGGTGAGCGCGGACGGCGCGAGCGCGAGGCCGGTGCCCCGCACGAGGCGGCGCGAGACCTGCGGTGCGACGAGCGCGATGAACGGTACCGGCCCGGCGACGGCGACCCCGAGCGCGCACAGCGCGACCCCGAGCACCACGAGCACCAGCTGGGCCCGCCGCACGGGCACACCCAGCGCCGACGCGGCGTCCTCGCCGAGGTCGATCATGCGCAGCCACGGCGCGACCGCGAGGCACGCGGGCGCGAGCACCGCGAGCACGACCACCACCAGCCATACGTGGTCCCACGACCGCGCGTTGAGGGACCCGACGAGCCACGCCGAGGCGACCTGCGCCTGCGTCAGCTCGGCGCGCGTGAGCAGCCACCAGGTGACGGCGTTGAGCATCGCGCCGACGCCGATGCCGACGAGCACCAGGCGCGTGCCCAGCAGGCCGCGCCGGAAGGCCCCGAGGTAGACCACGACCGCCGCGACGAACCCGCCCGCGAGCGCGGAGCCGGCCAGGGCCGCCCCCGTCGCCCCCGCGAGCACGATGCCCGCGACGGCGCCCGCCGACGCGCCCTGCGTGAAGCCGATGAGCTCGGGGCTGCCGAGCGGGTTGCGCACCACCGTCTGGAACAGGGCGCCGCTCATGCCCAGCGCCGCGCCGACGCCGACCGCGCACAGGGCGCGCGGCAGGCGCAGCTCGCGCACGATGAACGACGACCCGCCGGTGTCCACGCCGAGCAGCGCGAGCACGACCTCCCCGGGCGCCACCGACCGTGCCCCCACGGACACGGCGACCACGAGGAGCGCGAGCATCGCGAGCACGAGCCCCGCACCGACGACCAGGGTGCGCACGCGCCACCGCAGCGACAGCGGGCCCAGCCGCAGCACGAGCGCGCGTCCCGCCCGCGAGGGGACGGCCGCGCGCTCCGCGGCCACGGCGGTCACAGCGCCGTCACCCGGCGTCGGCCCGCGAGCGCGATGAGCGCCGGGGCGCCCAGGAACGCCGTCACCACGCCCACCTGGATCTCGGCGGGCGCGGCCAGGACGCGGCCGAGCACGTCCGCGAGCAGCAGCAGGACGGGCGCCGCGAGCGCCGAGAGCGGCAGCACCCAGCGGTCGTCGGGCCCGGTCAGCCCGCGCACGATGTGCGGCACGGCCAGCCCGACGAAGACGAGCGGCCCCACCGCGGCCGTCGCGGCGCCGCACAGCAGCGTCACGACGACCCCGGTGACGGCGCGGACCACGCCCGGGCTGAGCCCGAGCGCCCGGCCCACGTCCTCCCCGAGCGCCATGGCGTTGAGCGGGACGGCGAGCAGGAGACCGACGACCAGACCCACGGCCAGGAACGGCAGCACCTGGACGAGGATCCCGAGACCGCGTCCCGACAGGCTGCCGACGGCCCAGAAGCGGTACAGGTCGAGGGCCTCGCGGTCCAGGAAGGTCATGGCCCACACCAGCGCCATGAGGACCGCGGAGACGGCCGCGCCCGCCAGCGTCAGCCGCACCGGCGTCCCGGCCGCCTCGGGGCCACCGCTGCGCGACCCGACGAGGTACACGAGGACCGTCGCGGCGCCCGCGCCGGCGAAGGCGAGCCACACGTACCCGCCCACGGTCGTGACGCCGAGCAGGCTGATCCCCGCCACCACGGCCGCGGCGGCCCCGGCGTTGACGCCCAGGAGCCCCGGGTCCGCCAGCGGGTTGCGGCTGAGCGACTGCATCAGCGCGCCGGAGAGCCCGAGCGCCGCACCCGCCGCGACGCCGAGCAGCGTGCGCGGGAGGCGCACCTCGCGCACGATCGCGGCGTCGTTGGAGCCGTCCGAGGCAAGGAGGTGGCGCCACACGTCGGCGGGCGCGATCCCCTGGGCACCGACGGCCAGGCTCAGCACCACCGCGACGACGAGGAGGACCGCGGTGCCGACGAGCACCGCGGTCCTCCTCGTGGACGCGCTCACGCGAGCCGGTCTGGCCCGGTCGCGGCGGTCAGTCCGCCGGGACGGCGTCGGCCGCCTCGACCAGCTGGGGCACGAACTCCGACAGGCCCCAGGGCAGGCCGAGCGCCGTCGTCGTGCTCATCGCCATGCCGAGCTGGCGGTCCAGCAGCGGCAGGTAGCTGCCGCGCTGGACGGCCGGGATGGAGGCGAAGGTCCCCAGGGCCTCGACCGACGCCTGCTCCTGCTCGTCGTTGAACCACGTGATCAGGACGTCGGCGTCGGCGAGGAGGTCGGTGCTCTCGGTGCCGAGGTTGACGAAGAAGGTGCCCTCGGGCGCCTCCAGGTCGGCCACGCCCGGCGCCAGCTCCATGCCGAGCCCCGTGAGGAGCTCGACGCGCGGGTCGCCCTCGACGTAGGCCGACAGCGTGCCGTCCGGCGAGCCGTACACGTACGCGAAGGTCAGCCCCTCGAGCGACGGGTTCTCGGCGCCGGTCTCCGCCAGGAGCGCCTCCATCTCGGCGACGAGCTCCTCCGCCTCGGCCTCCTGGCCCAGTGCGCGGCCGTTGATGAGCGTCTGGTCCTGCCAGCTCACGAGCCACGGCTGGTCGGGGTAGGCGACGGTCGGCGCGATGAGCTCGAGCTGCGCGTACACCTCCGGGGAGATCCCCGAGTAGGTGGCCAGGATGAGGTCCGGCTCGAGCGCCGCGATCTCCTCGACGTCGACCTCGGGCAGGTCGACGTAGGTCTCGGGCAGCTCGCCGCCGAGCTCGTCGATCGCCTCGGCGGTCCAGGGCAGCAGCCCGGTCTCCGGGTCGCCGGCCCAGGTGTCGGCCGGGATGCCGACGGGCACCACGCCGAGCGCGAGGGCCGTGTCCTGCGACCCCCAGCCCAGTGTCACGACGCGCTCGGGCTCCTCCTCGATCGTCGTCGTGCCCAGCGCGTGCTCGATGGTCACGGGGAAGGCGGAGGACTCCTCCGAGGTGGCGGCCCCGGCCTCGTCGCCGTCGTCGGCGGTGCCGCCGCACGCGGCGAGCGTGAGGGCGGTCGTCGCGGCGACGAGGAGGGCGGCGGCGCGCCGGCGCGCGAGGCGCGGCGTGCGGGGGCGTGCGGGGGACATGGGTGCTCCATTCGGCGGACGTGCTGGTGCTGTGGGTGTCGTGCGGTGCGGGTGGCTCGGGCCGCCGGTGGCAGGCGGACCGGCGACGTCGTCGCGGGGCGTCAGCCCTCGGCGCGACCGTGGCGCCAGTAGCCCATGAAGGCCACCGAGCGGCGGTCGAGGCCGATGTCGCGGACGAGGAAGCGGCGCAGCTCCTTGACGACGCCCGCCTCCCCCGCGATCCACGCGTAGACGCCGTCGGCAGCTGTCGGCTGCTCCGGCACCTCCCACATGATCTGGTGGTCCACGTCGACGTCCTCGAGCGGGACGGCGGCGGCCGCGCGGCGCTCCACGGCCGCGGTCACGGTGCTGCGGACCGCGGCGTCCAGCAGGCTGCCGTGGGGCGCGTCGATGCGGACGTCCGAGTCGGTGGCCGGGCGCGACCGGGGCAGCCAGTGCAGCTCGACGCCGGCGGGCGCGCGCACCTCCAGCACGTCGTGCGCGGTGGGTACCTCGAGGAAGGCGTGGCCGCGCGCGTCCGCGGGCAGCTGCTCGACGATCGAGCAGATCGCGGGGACGGCGGTCTCGTCGCCGGCGAGCAGGAAGGTGCCGGCGTCGGCCGGCGGCTGCCACTCGATGCCGGTCCGGCCGTCGAAGCGCGCGTTGGGGCCGATGAGGACGATCGGGTCGCCGGAGCGGGCGGCGGCGCACCAGCGCACCGCGGGACCCACCTGTGACGAGCACGCGCAGCCCAGCAGCTCGGCCAGGCCGCAGCCGCGCGTCGTCACCGCGCCGGGCGCGACGCCGTGCAGCACGACGTCGACGTCGACCTCGCGCTCCGCCTGCCGGACCGCGCGCACCGTGTAGGTGCGCAGCGGGTACCGCTCGTCGTCGGGCATCGCGCGCCACGTCTCGAACCACGAGTCGCTCGTGAAGAGCGCGGCGTCGACCCGCGCGCCGCACGCGGCCGGCAGGACCAGCTTGATGCGCTGGTCGAGGCCGTCGTCGGCGAACAGGTCCAGGTCCGGGCCCGTGAAGGTCATCCGCAGGAAGCTCGGCGAGAGCCGGCGCGCGCGCAGGACCTCGACCTCGAAGGCCCGGTAGGCGGGCTCCACGCGGTTGAGCGTGCTCGCGGACATCGGGCTCCTCGCAGTGCTGCGGGTCGGTCGAGCGGTGGGCGGTCGTGCGGTCGACGTGATGCGCGTCTCGTCGCTCTCTGCCAGTAAAGCATAGGCTTACCTAACGAAGATAACCCTGCCCTCACCCCGGACGCGTATGAGCCTGCTCACAGCCGGGTCGCGGCGTTTCAGAGCGGCAGCGCGCTGCCCGTCAGTCGCTCGTAGGCCTCGAGGTATCTGGCGCGCGTCCGCTCGACGACGTCGTCGGGCAGCGGTGGCGGTGGCGCGTCGGAGGCGCGGTCCCAGCCCGACGCGGGCGAGGTGAGCCAGTCCCGCACGTACTGCTTGTCGAAGCTCGGCTGGGCGCGGCCCGGGCTCCAGGTGTCGAGCGGCCAGAACCGCGACGAGTCGGGCGTCAGCACCTCGTCCCCGAGCACGACGGCGCCCGCGTGCGGGCCCTGCGCGGGGCGGCCGAGCTCGAGCTTGGTGTCGGCGAGGAGCACGCCGCGCTCGCGCGCCACGGCCTCGGCCCGGGCGTAGACCGCCAGGGTGAGGTCGCGCAGCAGGTGGGCGTCGGCCTCGCCGATCCGTGCGGCGACGACCTCGAGGCTGACGTTCTCGTCGTGGTCCCCCAGCGCGGCCTTCGTCGCCGGCGTGAAGATCGGCTCGGGCAGCCGCGAGCCGTCCTGCAGCCCGGGCGGCAGCGGCACACCGCACACCTGCCCGCCCGCGACGTACTCCGCGAGCCCGGACCCCGTCAGGTAGCCGCGGGCCACGCACTCGACGGGGAACATGTCGAGGCGGCGGCAGACCATGGCCCGCCCGGCGACGACGTCGGGCACCCGCCCGCCGTCACGCTCGGCGGTGCCCGAGACCACGTGGTTGGGCACGAGGTCGGCCAGCTGGTCGAACCACCACAGGCTCAGCTGCGTGAGCACGACGCCCTTGTCCGGGACGGGAGTGGCCAGGACGTGGTCGTAGGCGCTGATCCGGTCGCTGGCGACCACGAGCACGACGTCGCCGTCGGGGTGCGGCGCGGACGGGACGTAGAGGTCCCGGACCTTGCCGGAGTAGGTGTGCGTCCACCCGGGCACCGTGAGCGTCATGCGTGCAGTGTGGCGCGCCGGGCGGCCGTCAGGCCACGACGTCCACGGGTGTGCCGAGCGGGAGCCCGACCTCCTGCACGAGGCGTGCCACGTCGGGGTCCTGGAGCCGGACACCCCCGGTCGGGGCGTCGCCGCCGAGGGCCTCCGGCGGTGCGCCGCCGTGGATCGCGACCGGGACCTCGCCGGCCGCGAACGCGGCGAGCACCGGCCGGTGCCCCGAGAGCCCGTACGCGTAGGCGCCGAGCAGGGCGCCCCCCGCCGGCGGCTGCAGCAGCTCGGTGACGGAGTACCTGCCCGGTGCGGGGACCCCGCCGCCGCCCAGGGCCACGGCCACGTCGAGCACGACCTCCCCCGCGTCCTCGACCAGGAGGCGATGCTCGGCGAGCCGCACCTCGACCCGCAGCGTCGTGGACGAGAGCGTCACGGCGTCGGCGCGCACCCAGGCCGTCGCCGCGGGCGTCCCGCCCTGCGCCGGCGCGGCGGGGACCAGCACCTCCAGCCAGTCGCCGTCGGTCGTCACGACCAGCGCGGTGAGGGGGACCTCGGGCACGGAGACGACGTCGGCCGAGACCAGGGTGCGCGACGGCGCCGCCGCGTCGGGCTCCGCGTAGAGCGCGAGCTCCGCGCCGAGCGAGGTCGCGACGACGGCGGGGGGCGGGCCGGTCGGCGTGGGCGTGGGCACGGGCGTCGCCGCGGCCGTGGGGGACGGCGACGGCGCGGGCGCCGCGGCCGTGCACCCCGTGAGCGGG
>NZ_JACEXH010000162.1:0-6953 GCF_014525465.1 Actinotalea sp. JY-7885
GCGGGCCGGCCCGCCTGGGCGGCGGCGGCGCACGGACGAGCCAGGCACCCGGCGAGCGCGCCCGCACGGCGGACCCCGCGCGGCTCGCCGCGTTCGAGGTGCTGCGGGAGGTCGCGGAGTCCGACTCCTACGCCAACCTGGTCCTGCCGCCGCTCCTGCGTCAGCGGGGCATCCGCGGCCGCGACGCGGCGTTCGCCACCGAGCTCGCCTACGGCACGCTGCGGCTCCAGGGCCGCTACGACGCCGTGATCGCGATCGCGGCACGACGCCCGACGGCGCAGATCGACCCGCCGGTGCTCGACGCGCTGCGCCTCGGGGTCCACCAGCTGCTGGGGATGCGCGTCCCGGCGCACGCGGCCGTCTCGGTGACGGTGGGCCTGGTGCGCGGGCGCATCGGTGCCGGCCCCGCGCAGTTCGCCAACGCCGTCCTGCGCCAGGTCTCCGCGGAGCCGCTGGACGTGTGGCTCGAGCGCGTCGCCGACGCCGCCGGCACGGACCCGGTCGAGCGGGACGCCGTCGTGCACAGCCACCCGGCCTGGGTCGCGCGCGCGCTGCGGCAGGCCCTCCTGGCCGACGGGCGCTCGCCCGACGAGCTCGCGCCCCTGCTCGAGGCCGACAACGCGGCCCCGGCGGTCACGCTCGTGGCCCGCCCGGGTCTCGCGGACCCGCAGGACGTGCTCGCCGACGCCGCCGACGCCCGGCCGGGCCGCTGGGCGCCGACCGCCGTGGTGATGAGCGCGGGGGACCCCGCCGACGTGCCGGGCGTGCGGGACGGGCGGGTGGGCGTCCAGGACGAGGGCAGCCAGCTCGTCGCGCTCGCGCTCGCCGCCGCGCCGGTGGCGCCGACCGGCGCCGACCTCGCGGGGGAGCGGTGGCTGGACCTGTGCGCCGGTCCCGGCGGCAAGGCCGCGCTCCTCGGCTCGCTCGCCGCCCAGCAGGGAGCCACCCTCGTCGCCAACGAGGTCCAGCCCCACCGGGCCCGCCTGGTCCGCGGCGCCCTCACGGCCCTGCCCGACGGCGTCGCGGAGGTGCGGTGCGCCGACGGCCGCGTGGTCGGGGACGAGGAGCCGGCCGTCTACGACCGGGTCCTGGTGGACGCGCCCTGCACGGGCCTGGGCGCGCTGCGCCGCCGGCCCGAGTCGCGCTGGCGTCGGACGCCCGCCGACGTCGGACCGCTGACCGAGCTGCAGCGGGCGCTCCTCGGCTCCGCGCTCGACGCGGTGCGCCCGGGTGGCGTCGTCGCCTACGTGACCTGCTCGCCCCACGTCGCCGAGACGCAGCTGGTCGTCAAGGACGTCCTGCGCCGGCGCGACGACGTCGAGCAGCTCGACGCACGGGACGTGCTGAGGTCCGTGGTGCGCGACGGCGCCGGTGCGGCGCTCGAGCTCGGGCCGGGCCCCTGGGCGCAGCTGTGGCCGCACGTGCACGGGACCGACGCCATGCACCTCGCGCTGCTGCGCCGCCGCTGACCCACCCTGACCCGCGCGTCCGCACCGACGGCGGGCGCGCGCCGGCGCCACCGGCTCTCGGTCTGCGACACACTGGCGCCATGGACGTCGTGATCTCGCCCAGCATCCTCTCCGCCGACTTCACCAACCTCGAGCGCGAGCTGGGGCGCATCGGCAGCGCCGACATGGTGCACGTCGACGTCATGGACAACCACTTCGTGCCCAACCTCACGCTCGGCCTGCCGGTGGTCGAGCGCATCGTGGCGGTCTCGCCGGTGCCGGTCGACACCCACCTCATGATCGAGGACCCGGACCGCTGGGCGCCCGGCTTCGCGGAGGCCGGCGCCGCGTCCGTCACCTTCCACGCCGAGGCCGCGCGGGCGCCGGTGCGGCTGGCGCGCGAGCTGCGACGCCTCGGTGCGAGGGCCGGCCTAGCGCTGCGCCCCGCGACGCCGGTCGAGCCCTTCCTGGACCTCCTGCCGGAGCTGGACATGCTCCTGGTCATGACGGTCGAGCCCGGCTTCGGCGGCCAGCCGTTCCTCGACGTCATGCTCCCCAAGATCCGGCGCGCCCGGCGGGCCGTGGAGCAGGCGGGCCTGGACGTCTGGGTCCAGGTGGACGGGGGCGTGTCCGCGAGCACCGTCGAGCGTGCGGCAGAGGCCGGCGCGAACGTCTTCGTCGCCGGCTCGGCGATCTACACGGCCGACGACGCCGCTGGTGCGATCGACGAGCTCCGGACGCTCGCCCGCGAAGCCCACGCGCACTGAGCCCACGCGCTGAGCCCACGCACTGAGCCGGACGTCCCACCGGGCCCCAGCGACGCTGTGGCACACTGTCGGCGAACTACTACGTGCTCCGGGGTCGGTGAAAGTCCGAGCCGGCGGTGACAGTCCGCGACCCGCCCACGACCGTGATCCGCACCACTCGGTGCGGGCCGCGATCGAGGGCGGTTGACCTGGTGGAACTCCAGGACCGACGGTGAAAGTCCGGATGGGAGGAAGCACGTGGCGTCAGCGACGGCACTTTCTGGTGCCGGCGCGACGTCGACGCGACCCGTCGCGCACCCCCGGAGCTGACCGCCCGAGGGAGATGCCATGACGACCGCCGCAGCGCGCGCGCTCCGCAGCACGCCGCCCACGATCACCACCCCCCGAGGGGGCCGGCGATGATCGACTGGCTCTTCGACGCCCAGCTCACGATCGCCGGGTACCCCATCCTGTGGCGCGAGGTGATCGGCAACCTCTTCGGGCTCGCCTCGGCCGTCGGCGGCCTGCGCCGCCGGGTGTGGGCCTGGCCCGTCGGCATCGTGGGGAACGTGCTGCTCTTCACCGTCTTCCTCGGCGGCGTGTTCGACACGCCGCAGGCCAAGGACCTCTACGGGCAGGCCGGGCGACAGGTCTTCTTCGTCGCCGTCGCGGTCTACGGCTGGGTCCGGTGGCGGCAGGCCCAGGCCGAGGGCGGAGCGGACGGCGACGGCACGGCGATCGTGCCGACCTGGGCCGGGCGCCGGGGCCGCATCCAGCTCGTGGTGGCGGCCGCCGTCGGCACCGTGGTCTCCGCGCTCGTCTTCCAGGCCCTCGGCTCCTGGGGCCCGTGGGCCGACGCGTGGATCTTCACCGGGAGCTTCCTGGCCACCTACGGCATGGCCCGGGGCTGGACGGAGTTCTGGCTCATCTGGATCGCCGTGGACATCGTCGGTGTGCCGCTGCTCCTGCAGGCGGGCTACTACCCGTCGGCGTTCCTCTACGCGGTCTACGGCGCCGTCGTGCTCTACGGCTTCACCGTGTGGGTGCGGGCGCAACGCACCGGCCGGGCGCAGCAGATCACCGCGTCGTCCGGCGCGGGGACCCTCGCCGTGGACGGGGCCGCCGCCCGCGACCAGGGCGTCTAGGCTCTGACGTCGTGAAGACGTTCGACTCGCTGTTCGCCGAGCTGGCCGACAAGGCCGCCACCCGCCCCGCAGGCTCGGGCACGGTCGCCGAGCTGGACGCCGGCGTCCATGCGATCGGCAAGAAGATCGTCGAGGAGGCCGCCGAGGTGTGGATGGCCGCCGAGCACGAGGGGGACGAGCGGACGGCCGAGGAGATCTCGCAGCTGCTCTACCACCTGCAGGTGCTCATGATCGCCCGCGGCCTCACGCTCGAGGACGTGTACACGCACCTCTGACCGGTCCTGCGGCCGGCCCGTCAGCACCATCCAGCACCCACCACACCGAGGACCCCGTGCTCCGCATCGCCGTCCCCAACAAGGGATCCCTCTCCGAGCCCGCTGCCGAGATGCTGCGGGAGGCCGGCTACCGCCAGCGGCGCGACTCGCGCGAGCTCGTGCTGCCGGACCCGGACAACGACGTCGAGTTCTTCTTCCTGCGCCCCCGCGACATCGCGGTGTACGTCGGTGCCGGCACCGTCGACGTCGGCATCACCGGGCGCGACCTGCTGCTCGACTCGGCGTCGTCCGCGACCGAGCACCTGCGGCTCGGCTTCGCGCGGTCGACCTTCCGCTTCGCGGCGCCGGCGACCCAGGCGCTGTCGGGCGTGCGCGACGTGGCCGGACGGCGCGTCGCCTCGTCGTACCCCGTGCTCGTGGCGTCCCACCTGCGCGCCCACGGCGTGAGCGCCCAGGAGATCGTCCGGCTCGACGGCGCGGTGGAGACCGCGATCCAGCTGGGCGTGGCGGACGTCATCGCCGACGTCGTGGAGACCGGGACGACGCTGCGCGCCGCCGGCCTCGAGGTCTTCGGCGACCCGATCCTGCGGTCCGAGGCGGTCCTGGTCCGGCGGACCGACGTCGACGAGCCCGCCGGCCTGGACGTCCTGACCCGCCGGCTGCAGGGCGTGCTCACCGCCCGCCAGTACGTCCTCATGGACTACGACGTGCCCCTGGACCTCGTCGAGCAGGCCGTCGCGATCACGCCCGGTCTCGAGTCGCCGACCGTCTCGCCGCTGCACAACCGGGAGTGGGCCGCGGTCCGCGCCATGGTGCGCCGCGACGAGACCAACCGTGTGATGGACGCGCTGTACGACGTCGGCGCCCGGGCGATCCTCGTCACCTCGATCCACGCCTGCCGGCTCTGACGTGCGCGCACCCGACGACGAGCTGCACCGGCCCTTCCGGCCCCGCGCGGCGCGGGTGGTCTCGCTCGGCATGGCCGGCGCCGTGCTGGCGCTCATGGTCGCCATCGCGGTGCTCCTGCCGCGCGTCGCGCCGGACCGCCAGGCGCCGCTGGACCTCGTCGGGATCGTCGGCTTCGGCGTGCTCGTGGCCTGGTTCTGCTGGCGTCAGGCGAGCGTCGCCGCGGTCCCCGACCAGGACGGGCTCACGGTCCGGAACCTGCTGCTGACGCGGCGCGTGACCTGGGCCGAGATCGTCTCGGTGCGCTTCGGTCACGGCCGGGCGTGGGTCCAGCTCGACCTCGCCGACGGCGACACGCTCGCCGTCATGGGCGTCCAGCAGGCCGACGGCGCCCGCGCCGCGGCCGAGGCGCGGCGGCTCGCCACCCTCGTGGCGCGGCACAGCCCGACCTCGCGCGACGACTGACGGGCGCCGCTCAGGCGGAGGCTGCCGCGAGCCCCGCGGCGTGCACGCCCGCGGCGGCGGCGGCGAGGAAACCCTCCGGGTCCGCGTCCAGGCCCCGGCCCATCGTCGACAGCCTGACGGGGCTCTCGGCGAGCGCGGCGAGCAGCCGCGCGCCCGTGGGGATCTCCACGAGCCGGTGGCGTCCGGCCGGCGCGCACAGCGCCTGCGCCTGCGCGCGGACGTGCGCGAGGAAGGCTCCGCGGTCGCCGTCACCGGCCCCCGGGCCCTCCGGCACCGGCACGACGACGTCGGCGGGGGCGAGCGCGACGCGCCCGTAGGCGGTCAGGGAGTGGTGGGAGACGCCGCGGTGCCGCTCCCGTGCGTCGGCCCCGGAGACGCGCAGCGACGCGACGGCGCGCCCCCCGAGGGTCGCCGCGGCGTTCACGGCCTCGCCCGCCGCGACGCCGGAGAAGCCCCAGCGCGTGCCGGTGCCGAGGTTGCCGGGCCCCTGCGCCACGACCACGACGTCGGCGTCGAGCACGTGCCGGGCCGCGAGGAGCCCGGTGTGGACGGTGACGGCCTCGAGGTCGCCCCCGAAGGCCTGGCCCACCGTGACGCACGCGTCGATCCAGCCCGCGTCGCGCAGGCCCGCGACCGTCCGCGAGAACCACGCCGGCAGCGCGCCGCCGTCGGTCATGACGTACACGACCCGCGGCGCGGCCCGACCGGCGTCGGCGGCGGCCGCGCGCGCCCCCGCGACGACCGCGGGCAGCGCGGAGTGCAGGTCCGCGACCACGACCGGCAGGCCGGCCAGGTCGTCCGCGTCGGCCAGGAGCGCGTGGTGCCCCGACTCCTGCTCGTCGACGCCCAGCACCATGGCCTGCAGGGGGGTGTACCGCGCCTTGACGAGGTGCCCCGGGCCGGCGGGCGGGTCCGGCGGCAGGGCGTCCGGCAGCGCCACGACCAGCGCGTAGCCGCCTGTCCCCAGGCCGCGGACCTGCGCGGAGACGTTGAGCAGCACCCGGTCGCCGGCCTGCGGCTCGCCCACCAGGGCAGGGTGCGCCAGCGCCTTGAGCTGCGCGCCGTCGTCGGTGCGGACCGCGAGCTCGACGGCTCCCGTCCACGACGCGCCGCGCGACACCACCGTTGCCGAGCGCCAGGAGATCACGCATGCACGCTACCGGCCGCTAGCGTGGTGCCGATGCCCGACGCCCTGCCTCCCGCCGAGCGGCTGCTCAACCTCGTCATCGCGTTGGTGAACACCCAGCACCGCATGACCAAGGAGCAGATCCGCACCTCCGTCGCGGGCTACGACCACGCGGCGTCGACCGACGCGTTCGAGCGCATGTTCGAGCGCGACAAGGAGACGCTGCGCGAGCTCGGCATCCCCGTCGTGACGGTGACGAGCGCCGCGCACGGCGACGACCTCGGGTACCGCGTGGACCCCGACGCGTACGCCCTGCCGCCCATGGAGCTGTCCGCGGCCCAGCTCGGTGTGCTGGCGCTGGCGGCGGACTTCTGGCAGGGGCAGGTGCTGCGCTCGGACGCGGCCCGCGGCCTGACCAAGCTGCGCGTCGTCGGCGCGACGCCGTCCGAGGCCGACACGGTCGCCGGGCTCTCGCCGCGCCTCAACCCGGCGGGCCCGGCGCTCGCACCCCTGCTCGACGCCGCGCACGACCGCCAGGTCGTCACCTTCACCTACCGGACGGCGAGCACGGGCGAGGTGCGCCGCCGCGTCGTCGAGCCCTGGCGTCTCGTCGCCAGCCGCGGGGGCTGGTACCTCGTCGGCCACGACCGCGACCGCGCGGGCGCGCGCGTGTTCCGGCTCAGCCGCATCGAGGGGCCCGTGCGCACCGTGGGACCGCCCGGCGCGTTCACGGTGCCCACCGGCACCGACGCGCGCGAGCTGGTCGCGGTCGCGCAGCGCGGTGAGGAGCGCGTCGCCTGGCTCGCCGTGGCGGCCGACCGGGCCGGCGCCCTGCGGGCCCG
>NZ_JACEXH010000163.1:0-6929 GCF_014525465.1 Actinotalea sp. JY-7885
GGCCTGCTGGCGCAGCGGCCCGGCGCCGCGGACCGAGCCGGCCGCCGGCGCCGCGGCCAGGCGGGCACTCAGCTCCGGGAACCCGGCGAGGGCGGCCTCGAAGGACATGCCCTGGGGCCCGAGCAGCGCGATCCCGACGAGGTCGTCGGCGACCGGCGTCACGTACGCCTCGGCGGTGCGGGACCAGTGCACCTCGACCAGGTCGGTCCAGGGCGCGAGCCGGAAGTGCCGGCGCAGCCCGTACCGGCGCCGGCCGCGGCCGGGCACCTCGAGCCCGACGAGCCGGCGGACCGTCGAGTGCAGCCCGTCGCAGGCCAGGAGCCAGCGGGCCGTGACGCCCGCGGCGCGGACGGCGTCCTCGTCCTGCTCGAGCGCCGTCACGCGGGCGTGGCGCACGTCGATCCCGAGGCCCGCCGCGCGCTCGCGGAGCGCGGCGTGCAGGGTCGTGCGCCGCACGCCGCGGCCGGGACCGGAGCGGAACCGGTGGTCGACGTGCCGCGCGGGGGCCCGGTAGCTGATGCCCGCGATGACGTGACCGCCCGGGTCGACGCCCAGGCGCGTGAGCGCGCGCAGCGTGCCCGGCATGAGGCCCTCGCCGCACGCCTTGTCGATGTCGCCCTCGCGGGGCTCGAGCACGACGACGTCGTACCCGGCGAGCCGGGCCTCGATCGCCGCCGCCAGGCCGACGGGTCCGCCGCCGACGACCAGGACGTCGGTCGCCGGGGTCACGGTGCGACCGGCCGCGCCTCCGCCGGCTGGGGCAGGGCCGCCAGCGCGCGCTCCTCCGCCGGGATGCGGAAGCCGAGCAGCAGGACCGCGTTGAGCACCGTGAACGCGAGCGCCGTGACCCAGGCCGTGTGCACGAGCGGCAGGGCGATGCCCTCGGCCACCACCACGAGGTAGTTGGGGTGGCGCAGGAACCGGTAGGGACCGCGGTTCACGAGCGGGAGGCCCGGCACGACGATCACCCGGGTGTTCCACTGCGGCCCGAGCGTGCCGATGCACCACCAGCGCAGCGCCTGGCTGGCCACCACGGCGGCGAGCGCCGTCCACCCGAGCACGGGGATGAACGGGCGGTCGAACGCGTGCACCTCGACCACGCACGCCGCGAGCAGGCCGGTGTGCAGCGCCACCATGGGCGGGAAGTGCCCCTTGCCGGTCTCCACCCCCCCACGCGCGAAGGACCAGCGGGCGTTGCGGGTGGACACGACGAGCTCGGCGAGCCGCTCCAGGGCAGTCACCGCGACGACGAGATCGAACAGCAGTCTCATGAGGCCTCCGGCCAGCGCAGCAGGACGTGCTCGGCACCGACCCCGGGGCCGAACGCCATGAGGACGCCGACGCCCCCCGGCGGTGGTGGGGCCTCCATGGTGCCCGCCAGGACGTGCAGGACGGAAGCAGAGGAGAGGTTCCCGTTCTCGGCCAGGCACCGGCGCGAGACGGCCAGCGCGGCCTCGTCGAGGTCCAGCGCGTCGCGGACCACGTCGAGGATGCGCGGCCCGCCCGGGTGCACGACCCACGCCGCGACGTCGCGGACCTTGAGGTCGTGCCCCTCGAGCAGGGCGCCGACGTCGTCGGGCAGCGTGGCGGCGAGGAGGTCGGGCAGGCCGGCGGCGAGGACGATCCGGAAGCCGCTGCCGCCGATCGACCACCCGAGCTGGCCCTGGGTCCCGCTGACGATCCGGCTGCGGGACCCGACGAGCTCGGGCGCCGAGGCCGGGGCGGTGCGCGCGGCCGGGTGCTCGTCGCCGACGACCACCACCGCCGCGGCGCCGTCGCCGAACAGACCGCTCGCCACGAGGTTCGCCATCGAGTCGTCGCCGTGCTGCATCGTCAGCGAGCAGAGCTCGACGCAGACCAGGAGCGCGACGCCCTGCGGGCGGCCCAGCAGGAGCTCGTGCACGGTGCCGAGCCCTGCCGCGCCGCCGGCGCAGCCCCACCCGAACGACGGCACGCGGCGCACGTCCGGCCGCAGACCGAGGCGCGGCGCGAACAGGGCGTCCAGGGACGGCGCGCCGATGCCCGTGACCGACGTGAACACCACGACGTCGACGTCCTGCGCTCGCAGGCCGGCGCTCGCGAGCGCCGCGGCGGACGCCTCGACGGCGAGGTCGGTGCCGATCCGGATGAAGTGGTCGTTCGCGGTCCCGAACGACGTCAGCCCGGCGTACTCCTCCAGCGGGAGGACGAAGTGCCGTGAGCGCACCTGGGAGGCGCGGTGCAGCGACTCCAGACGGGACAGCCGGTCGGGGCCGGCGAGCAGCGGCCCGATGGCGGCCGTGATCTCTTCCTGGGGGTACGACTGTCCGGGGAGCACCGGGGCGACAGCCAGAACGCGCGACATGGCGGAATCGTGTCACGCCCGGTCATATCCGGCCCGGGGACGCGTCACATCCGGTCGCAGCCGTCGTGACGACCCGGTGCTCGCGCGCGCGACGGTGCGCCGCGCTAGCGTCGCGAGGTCCGCGCCGCACGTCCGCCGGGAGGGTCGATGACCGCGCAGGGTGCCGGGGCCGTGCCCGCGCGGCTCGGGCGGGCGACGCTCGGCCGCCGGCTCGAGGGCCTGGTCCGCGCGTGCCACCCGGGGCCCACCGTCGTCGTGACGGCCATCTCCCTGACCTTCGCGCTGGGCGCCGGGGCGCCCGTGCCGACCGCGCTGCTCGCGACCGCGGCGGTCCTCGCCGGCCAGCTCAGCATCGGGTGGTCCAACGACTGGCTCGACGCCGGGCGCGACCTGGCGGTCGGCCGCAGGGACAAGCCCGTCGTGGCGGGCCTGGTGAGCGCGCCCGCGCTGCGGACCGGTGCGCTGCTCGCCGCCGCGGCGTGCGTGGGGCTGTCCCTCGCCACCGGGGCGGTCGCCGGGTTCGTGCACGTCGCCGCGGTCGCGAGCGGGTGGGCGTACAACGCGCCGCTCAAGCGCACCGTCGCGTCGTTCCTGCCCTACACCGTCTCCTTCGCCCTGCTGCCCCTCTTCCTCGTCCTGGCCCAGGGCCGCCAGGCGGCCTGGTGGGTGATCGCCACGGGTGCGCTGCTGGGCGCGGGGGCGCACGTCGCCAACGTGCTCCCGGACCTCGAGGCCGACGCCGCCACGGGCGTCCGCGGCCTGCCGCACCGCCTCGGCCGGACGGCCTCGGGCGTCCTGGCCCCGAGCCTGCTCGTCGGCGCGGTGCTCGTCGTGGTGCTCGGTCCGCAGGAGCGTGCCGCGCTCGCGCTGCCCGCGGCCGCGGCGGCGACGGTCCTGGCGCTGTGCGCCGGGGCCCTGGCGCTCGGCCGGCCCGCCAGCCGCCTGCCCTTCCGGCTCACCATGGTCGTCGCGGCGCTGTGCGCCGTGCTGCTCACCGCGTCCGGGGGCCGCGCCGTCGTCGACTGAGAGGCCTCGAGCCGCGGGCTCCGCTCAGACGGTCGCCGCGTCCGGGGTGAGGGTGCGCGGCCGGTCCAGCGCCGCGGGCAGCCACGAGAACACCGTCGCGAGGTAGTCCTCGCGCGGCCCGGGCGCCGACAGCACGAGGTCGTGGACGCCGCCCTCGATCCTCACCAGCGTGACGTCGGGGCCGAGCAGCGGTGCCCGCAGCGCGATCTGGGCGACGTCCAGCACGGTGTCCTGGCGGTCCAGATCGGGGTTGTCGAGCCGGTTGGGCCCCGACTCCGCCGACGTCGCCACGAGGACGGGCACGGGGATCCGCAGCCCACGCGCGAGCCGCGCGTGCCCCCGGCGGACGGCGCGCAGCCACCCGGCCCGCACGGGGAAGCCCTCGGGCGGCTTGAGCGCGAGGTCGTAGTCCCAGCGCCCGCCGTGGCTGACGTGCAGGTGGTAGGAGTACGCGGACGTCCCGCCCGCCACCACGCGCAGCGGGTCGAGCGGACCGACGACGTCGAGCACGCGGCTCTCCACGACGCGCCGGAACCAGCGCGCGTTCAGGTCGAACCACGGGCTGTTGAGGACCAGCGCGTCGATGGCGCCGACACGGCGCAGGCCGTGCGCCCACAGGCTCGCGATCAGCCCGCCCGTGGAGTGCGCCATCACCACGAGCCGCGGGTGCCCCTCGTCGTGGCGGACCACGCGCGCCGCCCGCGTGAGCTCGGGCGCGTGCTCGGCGAGGTCGGTGACGTAGTGCGGGACCTGCCCCTCGCGCAGCGAGCGACCGGCGTGGCGCAGGTCCAGCGCGTAGAACGCGTACCCCTCGGCGTGGGCGCGCTCGGCCAGGTGGCGCTGGAAGAAGTAGTCGTTGAAGCCGTGCACGTACAGCACCGCGGGCCGCTCGCCGAACCCCTCCGGCAGCGGGTCGGGCCGGTGGCGGACCAGCGTCGCGACCGCCGCGTCCGGCCCCGTGCCGAGCTCGAGCGTCGTCGCGCTGAAGCCCGCCCCCAGCACGTCCGGCACCCAGGAGCGCATGACCCACCTCCGCCCGACCGCGACCCCTGCACCAGCGCCTCCTCGGCCGCGCCGGTCCGGGGCCGCGGCGGAGGCCTCCAGTGTGGGCCGGACGGGCGCGCCCGTCGCGGGGTGCTGCGGTCGGGGTCAGGCGGCGGGCAGGAGGACCCGGTCCCGGGGACGGCCCGCCTTGACCGGGAGCAGCAGCGCCAGGCCGATCGCGAGGACCACCATGATCCCGAGGACGCCCCAGTGCTGCGAGCCCGACAGCGCGATGAAGGTCGAGAAGCCGAGCGGGGCGAGGAAGCTCGCCGCGCGCCCCGTCGTCGCGTACAGCCCGAAGATCTCGCTCTCGCGGCCGGCCGGGATGAGACGCGCGAGCAGCGTGCGGCTCGCGGACTGCGCGGGGCCGACGAAGAGGCACAGCAGCAGCCCGAAGACCCAGAACGCGGTCTGGCCGGCGTCGTGCAGGAGGAAGACGGCCGTCCCGGCGACGAGCAGCCCGACGAGCGAGGTCGTGATGATCGCCTTCGGTCCGACGCGGTCGTCGAGCCACCCGGCCGCGATCGTCGCGAGCCCTGCCACGACGTTCGCCGCGATCGCGAACACGATGACGCCGTCGGCCGTGAACCCGAACGTCCCGGACGCGATGACGGCCCCGAACGTGAAGACCCCCGCGAGCCCGTCCCGGTACACCGCGCTCGCGAGCAGGAACCACAGCGTCTGCCGCCGGTCGCGCCACAGGGCGCGCACGTCGGCGAAGAGCTGGCGGTAGGACCCGAGGATGCCGAGCCGCGCGCGCCCCGCGCTGCGCGGCACCTCGGGCACCGCGACGAGCACGGGCACCGCGAACGCGGCGAACCAGAGGGCGGAGACGAGCACGGCCGCCCGGATGTTCAGGCCGTCCTCGCCGGTCACGCCGAACCAGCCGGTCTCCGGGTTGATGAAGCCGACGAAGAGGATGAGCAGCAGCACGATGCCGCCCAGGTAGCCCGCGCCCCACCCGATGCCGCTCACGCGCCCGACGTCGCGCGGGGTCGAGACCTGCGCCAGCGTCGCGTTGTAGTTGACCGAGGCCAGCTCGAAGAAGATGTTGCCGACGGCGAGCAGGAAGATCCCGAGCAGCAGGTTCTGCTGGAGGTTCGTCGGGTCGGGCGTGACGAAGAACATCGCGGCGCTGATCGCGACGGTGACGGCGGTGTAGACGCCCAGGAGGAGCTTGCGCCGACCGGTGTCGTCCGCGCGGGCGCCCAGCACGGGGGCGAGCAGCGCGATCGCGAGGCCGCCGGCGGTCAGGCCCCACCCGAGCCAGGTGCTGTGCTCGGCCAGCACCCGGTCCAGGGCGGTGCCCGCCGCCCCGTCCGGGTCCAGCTCGGCGGCGGCGACCACGGCGGGGTCGACGAAGCTCGAGCTGGTGAGCCACCGCGTGAAGACGAAGGTGGTGATGACCGCGTTGAACGCCGCCGACCCCCAGTCCCACAGCGCCCACGCGACGACGCGTCGGCGCCGGTGCCGTGCGTCCACGGGAGCGGCAAGATCGACGTCGGCGTCAGTCATGCGCGCATCGTACGGTCACTCGCGGGCTGACCCGTGACCTGCCCGTGGGCGCCGCCGGCTCAGCCGCGCACCTCGACGTCGACCTCGTGCCAGCCGGTCGCGCCGTCCGGCACGACGTCGGCCCGGCGCCCGGTCTGCACGCCGTCCGGATCGGCCGCCCGGACGCGCAGGACGTGGCGCCCGGGCTCCGCCGCCCACGTCCACGACCACTGGCGCCACGTGTCGACGCTGATCTCGTCGGCCAGCGTCGCCGCCTCCCACGGGCCGTCGTCCACCTGGACCTCGACCCCGGTGATCCCGCGGTGCTGGGCCCATGCCGTACCACCCACGCCGACGTCGCCGGCCGCGACGACGGCGCCGCGCCGCGGCACCTCGATGCGTGAGGCCGTCTTGACGGGTCCCTCGGCGGACCAGCCCCGCGCGGTCCAGTAGGCCTCCCGGTCGGCGAACCGCGTCACCTCGAGGTCGGTGAGCCACTTGGTCGCCGACACGTACCCGAACAGCCCCGGCACGACCATCCGCACGGGGAAGCCGTGCGCCGCGGGCAGGGGGTCACCGTTCATGCCGACGGCCAGCAGCGCGTCCCGGTCGTCCAGGAGCACGGGCAGGGGGGTGGACGCCGTGAAGCCGTCCGCGCTCGTGGAGAGCACCATGTCCGCCCCGGGCAGCGGCCCGGCGCGCTCGAGCAGCGCGCGCACCGGAAGGCCCAGCCACAGCGCGGTGCCGACCAGGTCGCCGCCCACCGGGTTCGAGACGCACGCGAGCGTCACGTGGGCCTCGACGAGGTCCTCCGCCAGCAGCTCGTCCAGGGCGAGGGTGACCTCCCGCTCGACCATCCCGTGCACCCGCAGGCGCCACGTCGCCGGGTCGACCTGCGGCACCACCAGCGCGGTGTCGATCCGGTAGAAGGCGCCGTTGCCGGTCACGACGTCGACCACGCCCGGCACGGGCGACTGCGCGCCCGCCGGCACCGGCGCCGCCCGCCGGGCCGCGGGCGGCA
>NZ_JACEXH010000164.1:0-6881 GCF_014525465.1 Actinotalea sp. JY-7885
GAAGCCCGCACCCCCGGTCACCAGCCCGCAGCCGGGCCCCGCCGCGCGGCCGTGCGAGCGCGCGCGGGCCGGTGCCACCGACCTGCGCGGCGCCGACCTCGCCGGCTGCGACCTGTCCGGGCTCGCGCTCACGGGGACCTGGGCCGGGGCCAAGCTGAACGGCGCGAGCCTGGTCGGGGCGACGCTCGTGGACCTCGACCTCACCGGGGCCAGGCTCCAGGGCGCCGACCTCACGCGTGCCACCGTGACGCGCGTGCGCTTCGACGACGCGGACCTGCAGGGCGCGACGTTCCGCGACGCGACGGTGACCGGCTCGAGCTTCACGGGGGCGGCCAAGGCGCGGTCCGCCCTGGCCGGCGCCCACGTGGACGGCGCGCCGCACGCGGGCTGAGACACGCGGACCGGGGCACGCGGACCGGCCCCGCACGCGACGAGCCCGCCGGTCCGGCACATGACGTGCCGGGCCGGCGGGCTCGATGGACTGCTCAGCGCAGGTGCGCGCCGCCGTTGAGGTCCAGGACCGCACCCGTGACGAAGCCCGGCTCCGTCGCGAGGTAGAGGACCGCCGCGGCGACGTCGTCGGGCGTGCCGCCACGCCCGACGAGCGTCCCGGCGATCGCCGCGCGCTGCCCGGCCTCGGGCGTGAAGCGCTCGTGGAACGGGGTGTCGCCGATGAAGCCGGGCGCCACGGAGTTGACCGTGATCCCGCGCGGGCCGAGCTCCTTGGCCAGGCCCCGCGTGAGGCCGTCGAGCCCCGCCTTCGACGCCGCGTACGCCGCCGCACCGGCGCCGCCGCCGTCCTGCCCGGCGAGCGACGAGATCGACACCACGCGCCCGCCGTCGGGCATCACGCCGATCGCGGCCTGCGTGACGAGGTACGCGCTCGTGAGGTTGAGGTCGAGCACCGCGTGCCAGTGCTCGGGCGCCATCTCGGCCAGGGGCGTGCGCGCCACCAGCCCGCCCGCGTTGTTGACGAGCACGTCGATGCGCCCGCCGAGGGCGCCCGAGGCGTGGAACACGATCTCGCGCACCGCCGCGGCGTCCGTCGCGTCGAGCTGGTAGGCGTGGGCCGCGCGGCCCATCGCCCGGAGCTCGGCGACGACGTCGGCCGCGTCGTGGGAGCGGTACGTCACCGCGACGTCCGCGCCGGCACGGCCGAGCGCGAGCGCGATCGCCCGCCCGATGCCCGTGCCGCCGCCCGTGACGAGGGCGGTGTGGCCCGCGAGCGGGGCGCCCGGGGCGCCCACCGGGCCGCTCACCGGTCCACCCGCGCGCCGCCGCCACCGGCGAGCTTGAGCACCTCGGCCTTGGTGACCATGGTGGTGTCGCCCGGCGTCGTCATCGCGAGCGCACCGTGCGCCGCGCCGTACTCCACGGCCGTCTGGAGCGGCTGGCCGTCGAGCAGCCCGTAGATCAGGCCCGAGGCGAAGGAGTCGCCACCGCCCACGCGGTCGAGGATCTCGAGCCGCTCGCGGTAGGTGGACTGCACCACGCCGGTCTCGCGGGACCAGGCCAGGGCGCCCCAGTCGTTGCTGCTGGCCGAGTGCACGGTCCGCAGGGTCGTGCCGATCACCTGGAAGTTCGGGTAGGCCGCCGCCGCCTTCTCGATCATCGCGGCGAACGCGTCGACCTCGATCGCGGAGATGTTCTCGTCGACGCCCTCGACCTCGAAGCCGAGCGAGGCGGTGAAGTCCTCCTCGTTGCCGATCATGACGTCGACGTGCTCGGCGATGCGCTTGTTGACCTCCTGCGCCTTCGCGTGGCCGCCGATCGACTTCCACAGCGACGGGCGGTAGTTGAGGTCGTACGAGACCACGGTGCCGTGGCGCTTGGCGGCCGTGACCGCCTCGACGACGACCTCCGCCGTCGTCTCGCTGAGCGCGGCGTAGATGCCGCCCGTGTGCAGCCAGCGCACGCCGAGGTCACCGAACAGGTGGTCCCAGTCGACGTCGCCCGGGGCCATCTGCGAGGCGGCCGTCAGGCCGCGGTCCGAGACGCCGACGGCGCCGCGCACGCCGAAGCCGCGCTCGGTGAAGTTGAGGCCGTTGCGCACCCCGCGGCCGATGCCGTCGTAGGGAACCCACTGGATGAACTGGGTGTCGAGCCCGCCGGTGAGGATGAAGTCCTCGACGAGGCGGCCGACCTCGTTGTCCGCGAGCGCGGTGACGACCGCGCCGCGCAGGCCGAAGGCCCGGCGCAGGCCGCGCGTGACGTTGTACTCGCCGCCGCCCTCCCAGGCCTTGAAGGAGCGGGCGGTGCGGATGCGGCCCTCGCCCGGGTCGAGGCGGAGCATCACCTCGCCGAGGGAGACGGCGTCGTAGCGGCACTCGTCCGCGGGACGGATGGTCAGGCTGGTCATGTCGTCGTCCTTAGTCTGGGGTGGGACCGGGGTGGCGGGTCAGGAGCGCTGGGTCAGCGCGACGGCCTCGGCGGTGAGGCGCGTGACGGTGTCGAAGTCGCCCGCGCGGACGAGGTCCTTCGCGACCATCCACGAGCCGCCGACGGCGACGACGGACGGCACGTCGAGGTACTCGTGCAGGTTGGACGCGCTGATGCCGCCGGTCGGCACGAACGTCACGCCGCCGAACGGGGCGGCGAGCGCCGCGATCGCCTTGGCGCCACCGGACGTGCCGGCCGGGAAGAACTTCACGGTCGTCAGGCCGAGCTCGAGCGCGGCCTGGATCTCGGTCGCGGTCACGGCGCCGGGCAGGGGCAGCACGCCGTGCTCGCGGCACCGCTCGACGACCGCGCGGCTGAGGCCGGGCGAGACGACGTAGTCGGCGCCCGCCGCCACCGCCTGGTCGACCTGCTCGACCGTCAGGACGGTGCCGGCACCGACGAGGATGTCGCCGCGCGCGCTCATGGCGCGGATGGCGTCCTGCGCGGCGGCGGTCCGGAACGTCACCTCGGCCACGGGCAGGCCGCCGGCGACGAGCGCCGCGGCCAGCGGGTCGGCGTCCTTCGCGTCGTCGAGCACGACGACCGGGACGAGGCGTGCGGCGCTGAGGGCTTCCAGAGTGGTCGACATCGATCCATCCGTTCTCGGTGATGCTGCTGAGCCCGGACGTCGGCGACCAGGCGTTTCGGTAGGCGGAACGTCTGTGCCGCTCTCCGGAATCAGGATGCCATGCTCCGGACCCGTCCTCAACCGGCGCCGCGCCGGACGACGGGTCAGGCGACGGCGGGCAGCGCGAGGCCGGCCGGCAGGAGCGGCGGCAGCACCTCGCGCATGGTCCGGTGCAGGTCCGTGACGCGTCCGGGCCGCATCCGCTCGGCCGGCGCCGTGACGCTGACGGCCGCGACGGCGACGCCCGAGCGCAGCAGCGGCACCGCGACGCAGCTGATCCCGGCCTCGTTCTCCTGGTCCTCCGTGGCGTAGCCGACCACGCGGGCGCGCTCGATGACCGCCCACACGTGGTCGGCGTCGACCGGCACGTCCCCGGCGGCCCGCACGTACCCCGCGAGCGTGGTCGCGTCGGTCCCCCGGTACGCGAGCAGCGCCCGCCCGAGCGCCGTCGTGACCGCGGGGCTGCGGCGCCCGATCGCGGACCACACGCGCACCGAGCGCTCCGGCTCGACCTTGTCGAGGTAGACGACGTGGGTCCCGCTCAGCACGCCGAGGTGGACCAGCTCGTCGGCCGCCCCGCACAGCGCGGTCAGGGCGGGGTGCAGCAGGACCGGCAGGTTCTCCTCGCCGAAGTAGTCGTCGGCGAGCTGCGTCGCGGCGGTGCCCAGCGCGTAGGCGCCGCTCACGGGGTCCTGCACGACGAAGCCCCGGAAGCGCAGGGCGGCGAGCGTGCGGTGCACCGTGGTCTTGTTCAGGCCGAGGCCCGCGGCGAGCTCGGCCAGGCCGCTCCCGCGCGGGCCCGCGCCGGCCAGCGCCTGCAGGACGAGGAGCGCTCGGTCGACCGCCTCGACGGGCGACGTCGCGCCGTCGGTGGCGGTGTGCGGGTCGGCAGCCATGCGCCCAGGGTAGGAGGCCGCCCCCGTCACCGGCCCCGTCGCCACCGCGCGAGCGCGTCGGGGTTCAGGACGTGGGCCGGGACGCGCCCCTGCGCGACGTCCACGAGGGCCTCGACGACGCTCGTCGAGACGTCACGCGTGAAGTCCTCGGTCCAGCACAGCGCGTGCGGCGTGACCACGACGTTCGGCAGGTGCAGCAGCGGGTCGTCGGGGGCGGGCGGCTCCGGGTCGAGCACGTCGAGCGCCGCACCGGCGATGCGCCCGGTGACGAGCGCGGCGGTCAGCGCCGCGTGGTCCACGAGCCCGCCGCGGGCCACGTTGACGAGGTGGGCGGTCGGGCGCATCCCCGCGAGGAACGCCGCGTCGACCATGCCCCGCGTGCCGTCGGTCAGGGCCGCCGTCAGCACCACGTAGTCGGACTCGGCGGTCAGCCGGTCGAGCGGCACGAGCTCGACCCCGAGCGCCTGCGCCCGCCCGGGGTCCGCGAACGGGTCGCTGGCCAGCACCCGCACGCCCAGCGGCGCGAGGAGCGTGACGAGGTCCGCCCCGACGCCGCCGAGCCCGACGATGCCGACCGTGCGGCCCGCGACGCCGGCGCCGCGGTAGCGCCCCCGGTCCGTCCACCGGCCCGACGTCGCCGCGGCGTGGTTCTCCACGAGCCGGTGCGCCACGGCCAGCAGGAGCGTCAGGGCCGAGAGCGCGAGGGGCCGGCGCACGGCCAGCGGCGTGTTCGTCACGACGACGCCCTCCGCGGCGAGGCCGTCGAGGTCGATGCCGTCGTAGCCGGCACCGAAGCGCGCCACGTGCTTGAGGCGCGGGGCGGCCTGCACGAGCGTGCGCGGGAAGGGCGCGTGCCCGAAGGCCAGGACGGCGTCGTACCCGTCCGCGAGCGCGGGCGTCAGCGCGTGCGCGCTCTCGGGCGCCATGATCTCCCACTCCAGCCCCGCCGCGGTCAGACGCTCGAGCCGGACGTCGCCGAAGACGGCCGACCCGTCCGGGCGCAGGCAGTCCGCCGTCACGCCGACGCGGTACGGCGTCGCGGGGGTGGGGCCCTGGTCGGCGGTCGTCGTCATCGCTGCACCTCTCGAATGGTCCGATCTCTGGCCCGGCCTCGCCGGACGCGTATGCGACCCTAGCGCGCCAGCCCCCCGGATTCATCTGATGAATGCGGTACGGTGCGGGCACGCACCCTCTGGAGGACAGCATGAAGATCACCCACGTCGAGATCGAGGACGTCCGCTTCCCGACCTCGCTCACGGCCGACGGCTCGGACGCGATGAACAAGGACGGCGACTACTCCGCCGCCTACGTCGTCCTGCGCACCGACGGGACGGCGCCGGACGGGACGCCCCTGGCCGGCTACGGCCTGACCTTCACCACGGGTCGCGGCAACGACATCGTCGCGATGGCCGCGCGCCAGCAGGCCGCGCTCCTCGTCGGGCGCGACGTCGAGGCCATGGTCGCGGACATGGGCGGCGTCTACCGCGACCTGACCGCCGACGCCCAGATCCGCTGGCTCGGGCCGGAGAAGGGCGTCGTCCACCTGTCGCTCTCCGCCGTCATGAACGCCGCGTGGGACCTGGCCGGACGCCTCGCGGGCAAGCCCGTGTGGCGCCTGCTCGCCGACATGACCCCCGAGCAGCTCGTCGACGTGGCGGACCTGCGCTACCTGTCCGACGCCCTGACGCGCGACGAGGCGATCGCGCTGCTCCGCGCGCAGGAGTCCGGCAAGGCCGGGCGCATCGCCGAGCTCGAGCGCACCGGCTACCCCTGCTACACGACGTCGGCCGGGTGGCTCGGCTACAGCGACGAGAAGCTGCGGCGCCTGTGCCAGGAGGCGGTCGACGCCGGCTACCGGCACGTCAAGCTCAAGGTGGGCGCCAACCTCGAGGACGACATCCGGCGCTGCGCCATCGCGCGCGAGGTCATCGGCCCGGACCGGGTCCTGATGATCGACGCCAACCAGGTCTGGGACGTGGACCAGGCGATCGAGTGGACCAACGCCCTCGCGCAGTTCGACCTGCTGTGGATCGAGGAGCCGACGAGCCCCGACGACATCCTCGGGCACGCCGCGATCCAGCGCGGTGTCGCGCCCGTCGGCGTCGCGACCGGCGAGCACTGCCACAACCGGGTGATGTTCAAGCAGTTCATGCAGGCCGGCGCGCTCGACTTCTGCCAGCTCGACGCGGGCCGGCTCGCGAGCCTGAACGAGATCGTCGCGGTGCTCCTCCTGGCCGCGAAGTTCGGCGTGCCGGTGTGCCCGCACGCCGGCGGAGTCGGCCTGTGCGAGATGGTCCAGCACGTCTCGATGCTCGACTTCGTGGCCGTCTCCGGCACGCGCGAGGGACGGGTCACGGAGTTCGTCGACCACCTCCACGAGCACTTCACCGACCCCTGCGTGGTGCAGGACGCCGCCTACGTGCTGCCCAGTCTGCCGGGCTACTCGACGCAGATGCACGAGGCGTCGGTCGCCGAGTTCCGCTACCCGGACGGGGCGTACTGGGCCGGACGCCTCGCCGCCGTGTGACCGCCCGGCATACTCCTGGCATGTCACGGACGGACCAGGTGGTCGACGGCGTCACCGCGATGATCCTCGACGGCCGCCTGGGCCCGGGCCAGCGGCTGCCCGTCGAGAAGGACCTGGCCGAGGCCCTCGGGGTCTCGCGGGGCTCGCTGCGCGAGGGCATGCGGGCCCTGTCCGTCCTCGGCGTGGTCGAGATGCGCCAGGGCGACGGGTCGTACGTGACGGCGCTCGAGCCGGGGCTCCTCGCGGCCCCGCTCGGGCTCGTCGTCGAGCTCCAGGCCGCGGGGCACGCCCTGCACGTGCACGCGGTGCGCCGCCTGCTCGAGACGGAGGTGGCCGGGCTCGCCGCGGCCGCCGCGCGGGCCCCCGGGACGGACCTCGCGGCGGCGCGGGG
>NZ_JACEXH010000165.1:0-6848 GCF_014525465.1 Actinotalea sp. JY-7885
CCGCGAGCCCGGCGTCCGAGCCGGCGTCGGCGGTCGGGTCGAGCTCGGCGTAGCGCACCCGCACCGCCCCGTCGGCGCCGGGCCGGTCGATGCGCGCCTCGACCGCGCCGAAGTCCGCGAGGGGCGCCACGCGGATGCCGCGCAGCCGGTGCGCCGGCAGGTCCGGGACGTTGAGGTTGAGCACGCCCGCGCGGGGCTCGCGCGCCTCGAGCCAGCCCAGGGCGTGCGACGCGACGACGCCGGCCGTGGCCCAGTGCTCCGGGTGGGCGGTGATGATCGAGACGGCCATCGCGCGGATCCCGTGCGTCACGGCCGACGTCGCCGCGCCCACGGTCCCGGAGTGGATGACGGCGTTGCCCGTGTTGGGCCCGCGGTTCACACCGGACAGGACCAGGTCGGGCCGCGGGCCGAACCCCTCGTACGCCGCCAGGAAGGTGATGAGCGCGGGCGCCGCCGCGACGGCGTAGGACTCGACGTCGTCGGCGAGCCCGGGCGCCCGCCGCGGCTCGACGACGACGCGGCCGTCGCGCTCGATCCCGAAGAGCGACGCGGAGGCGCCGGAGTACTCGGTGGCGGGCGCCGCGACGACGACCTCGTACCCGGCCGCCGCGGCGACCTGCGCCAGGACGGCCAGCCCGGGGGAGTCGATGCCGTCGTCGTTGGTGACCAGCGCCCTCATGCTGCTCCCTCCTCGAGCGGCTCGACGGTGACGCGCTCCACGAAGCGCTCGATCTGGTCCCGGTGGCCGGTCGCCAGGCCGCGCCGGGTCACGTTGAGCGCGCCCGCCGCCGCCCCGAGGCGGACCGCCTCGAGCAGCTCGAGGCCGCGTCCCAGCCCGACCGTGACGGCCGCCGTCAGCGAGTCGCCGGCGCCGCGGTGGTCGACGGTCGAGACCGGGGGAGCCGTGACCTGCCAGGCGCCCTCGCGCGTGACGACGAGGGTGCCCTCCGCGGCGCGGGAGACGACCATCGCGCCCACGCGTCCGCGGCCCTCGTCCTCGGCGTCGTCGGAGCGGGCGTCGTCCGCGTGCTCGCCCGCCAGCACGGCCCGGGCGCCCGCGAGCAGCTGCGCGAGCTCCGGTCCCTCGGCCAGGCCGGCGTCCACCATCTCGCTGTGGCTCATCTTGAGGACGTCGAGGCCCTCGGCCACCACGGCGAGCGCGGCGTCGCCCGAGAGGTCGGCCACGACCGTGCTCCCGTTGCGGCGCAGGTCGCGGGCCACCCGGGCGAGGAAGTCGGCGGGCACGGTGTCGGGCGGGTCCGCGCCGGTGAGCGCGACGACGTCGGCCTCGAGAGCCTCGACCAGGAGCGTGCCGAAGAGGTCGTCGAGCTCGTGGCGGCCGAGCGGCGTCGGGTCCGCCGCCGCGAGCTCCTCGCGCTCGCCCGGCTCGCCGGCGTCGTCCCGGGAGCGGCGGTCGTGCACGTAGGCGCCGTTGCTGCCGTCGTAGCGCGTCGCCCGCAGGTCCACGCCCTCCCGGGCCGCGAGGTGCTGCGCGGCGGCGCCCGTCTCGCCCGCGAACGGTCCGCACGCCACGACGCGGGCGCCGAGCACGGACGCCATGCGGGCGAGCCACAGCCCCTGGCCCCCGGGGTGCACGTGGATCTCCGGTCCCGAGCCGTGGGCGGAGTCCTCGACCGTCACGGTCAGCAGCGAGGTCAGGGCCAGCACGCACACGCGCGGCTCGTCGGTCACGTCCTACCTCCGTGGTCGGGGATGCCGTGCGACAGCACAGCATCAACCGGCGCGGCGCGCAGCCCGAGGCGTCGGCGCCGCGCGCCCGGGAGCCCGGGTGTCCGGGCTCCCGGGGCGTCCGGTCAGAGCCCGAGGGCCGCCGCGACGTCCGCCCGGACCGCGTCGAGCCGCTGGCGGGCGCGCGTGCGCGCGGCGCCGACGGGGTCGGACGCGTCGCCGTCGTCGGTCACCGGGACGATGACCTCGAGGTAGCACTTGACCTTGGGCTCGGTGCCGCTCGGGCGCACGATGACGCGTGTGCCGTCCTGGGCCACGAGCCGGAGCCCGTCCGTCGGCGGCAGCGCATCCGGGCCCTCGCCGCCGTCGGCGAGGTCGACGACCTCGACCACGGGCGAGCCGGCCAGCGTGGCCGGCGGGGCCTCGCGGACGCGGGCCATGGTCGCCGGGATCTGGGCGAGGTCCGTGAACCTGGCGGACAGCTGGTCGGTGAGGTGCAGCCCGTGCTCGACGGCGAGGTCGTCGAGCAGGTCGACGAGGGTGCGTCCACGCACCCTCGTCCCGGCCGCGAGCTGGGCGATCAGGAGGGCGGCGCTGAGGCCGTCCTTGTCCCGCACGCGCGCCGGGTCGACGCAGTAGCCGAGCGCCTCCTCGTAGCCGAAGACGAGGCCCTCCACGCGCGAGATCCACTTGAACCCCGTGAGCGTCGCGCGGTGCGCGAGGCCGTGCGACGCCGCGATGCGGCCGAGCAGGCGCGAGGACACGATCGAGTTCGCCAGCACGCCCGGCGTGCCGTCGGGGTGCCGGCCGTCGGGGTGCGCCGCGGCGAACCGCGCGGCGCGGTCCTGGCCGAGGAGCGCGCCGACCTCGTCACCGTGCAGCATGCGCCAGCCCCGTGCGGCCGCCGTGCCCGCGGTGGCCGACGTCGCGTGCGCGAGCCGGGGGTCGCGCACCGCGACCGCGCACCGGTCGGCGTCGGGGTCGTTGGCGAGCACCAGGTCGGCGTCGAGCTCCTCCGCGAGCGCGAGCGCGAGGTCGATCGCGCCCGGCTCCTCGGGGTTCGGGAACGCGACGGTCGGGAAGCGCGGGTCCGGCAGCGCCTGCTCCGGGACGATGTGCAGGTCCGTGAAGCCGGCGCCGCGCAGCAGCCGCTCGGCCGTGTGCCCGCCGACGCCGTGCAGCGGCGTCAGGACGATCCGCAGGTCCCGCGGGCCGTCGGGGTCGGCGAGCGCGCCGACGGCGGTGAGGTAGCCCTCGACGATCTCCTCACCGAGAACGGCCCAGCCGGACTCGGTCCGCGGTACCGAGGCGACGGACTCGACGGCCGCGATGCACCGGGCGATCTCGGCGTCGTACGGCGGGATGATCTGCGCGCCCTGGCCGCTGTCGGTGACGACCCGTCCGCCGAGGTAGACCTTGTAGCCGTTGTCCTGCGGCGGGTTGTGGCTGGCCGTGACCATGACGCCGGCGTCGGCGTCCAGCAGCCGCACGGCGTACGCGAGCACGGGGGTGGGCAGGGGCTCGGGGAGCAGGAGGGCGTGGCCCCCCGCGGCCGTGACGACCCCGGCGGTGTCCCGCGCGAACCGCTCGGAGCCGTAGCGCGCGTCGTAGCCGATGACCACCCGGGGCCCTTCGACGACGACGCCGCCGCCCTCGCCCCGGCGCGCCTCGAGCGCGTCACGCAGGTACCGCACGAGGCCCGCGGCCGCCCGGATGACGACGGCGCGGTTCATGCGGTTCGGGCCGCCGCCCATCGCGCCGCGCAGGCCCGCGGTGCCGAACTCGAGCGGTCCGCGGAAGCGGTCGGCGAGCTCGGCGCGTGCGACGGAGCGCAGCTCCTCGTCGGCGTCGTCCTGCGCGGTCGTCAGCAGCGTGCGCAGGTGCGCGGCGGTCTGCGGGTCGGGGTCGTCGGCCACCCAGGCCTCGACCTGTGCGACGAGCGCGGGGTCGAGCGGCTGGTCCGGCCGGTCGGCGGTGGGGGGCGCCATCAGATCCGCCCCACGACGTCGGCGAGCAGGCGGCTGATGCGCGGCGCGGCCGCCTGGCCGGCCTCGATCACCTCGGCGTGCGAGAGCGCCTCGGCCCCGATGCCGGCGGCCAGGTTGGTCACGAGCGAGAGCCCCAGGACCTCGAGCCCGGCGTGCCGTGCGGCGATGGCCTCGAGCGTGGTGGACATGCCCACGAGGTCGGCGCCCATGACGCCCGCCATGCGGACCTCCGCGGGGGTCTCGTAGTGGGGCCCGCGGAACTGGGCGTAGACGCCCTCCGGCAGCGAGGCGTCGACCTCGTGCGCCACGTCCCGCAGCCGCTGGCTGTACAGGTCGGTGAGGTCGACGAACGTGGCGCCTTCCAGCGGCGACGTCGCCGTGAGGTTGAGGTGGTCGCGGATGAGCACGGGGGTACCCGGCGCCCACGCCGGGTCGAGGCCGCCGCAGCCGTTGGTGAGCACGACGACGCCCGCGCCGGCCGCGGCCGCGGTGCGCACGCCGTGCACGACGCGCCGCACGCCGCGGCCCTCGTACAGGTGGGTGCGCGACCCGAGCACGAGCGCGTGCCGGCCGTCCGCGAGCCGGATCGAGCGGGTGGTCGCGACGTGCCCGGGGACCGCGGGGGCGCTGAAGCCGGGGAGCTCGTGGCTCGGGATCTCGGCGACCGTCTCGCCCAGCAGGTCGGCCGCGCCGCCCCAGCCGGAGCCGAGCACGAGGGCGACGTCGTGCGACGCGATCCCCGTCCGCTCGGCGAGGACGGCGGCGGCCTCGCGGGCCACCTCGAACGGGTCGGTGGCGGGGTCGTCGAGGGTGGTGAGCGGCCCGGTGCCGTGTGGTGCTGTCATGCAGCGAGGCTATCGGTGACCCGGCCCGGACGTGGGGCCACGCGGTCGGGACGCGTCCGCGGCGCCCGACGGCACAATGGGGCCGTGACCGCAACGACACCCGGCCTCGCCACGCCCGTCCCCGCCCCCGAGCGGCCGCCCGGACGGCCGGCCCCGAAGGTCGTCGTCGTCGGCGGTGGTCCCGGCGGCTACGAGGCGGCCCTGGTGGCGTGCCGGTCGGGTGCCGACGTCACGCTGGTCGAGCGGCAGGGCCTCGGCGGTGCGGCGGTGCTCACCGACGTCGTGCCCTCCAAGACGCTCATCGCGACGGCGGAGTGGATGACCATCGCCGACCGCGCGTCGGACCTCGGCATCCGCACGGTGGGCCTGCCGACCGACACCCCGCTGCGGGGGCACGAGGTGGACCTCGGCCTGGTCAACGCCCGGGTCGTCGAGCTGGCGGCCGCGCAGTCCGCGGACATCCGCACCCGCCTGGAGGCCGAGGGCGTCACCCTGGTCGAGGGCACCGCCAGGCTGGACGGGCCCGAGCGCGTGGTCACCGACGGGGGCGGTTCGTTCGACGCCGACGTCGTGCTGCTGGCGACCGGGGCGACGCCCCGCTGCCTGCCCGAGGCGATGCCCGACGGCGAGCGCATCCTCACCTGGACGCAGCTCTACACCCTGACCGACCTGCCCGAGCGCCTGATCGTGGTCGGGTCCGGCGTCACGGGCGCCGAGTTCGCCGGCGCCTACAACGCGCTGGGCGCCGACGTCGTCCTGGTCTCCTCGCGTGACCGGGTGCTGCCGGGGGAGGACGCCGACGCCGCCGAGCTCATCGAGGGCGTCTTCACGTCCCGCGGCATGACGGTGATGAGCCGTTCCCGCGCCGCGGGGGTGACCCGCCGGGGCGACGGCGTGGAGGTCACGCTCGCGGACGGGCGGGTGGTCGAGGGGTCGCACTGCCTCATGGCGGTCGGCGCCGTCCCGAGCACCGAGGGCCTCGGGCTCGAGGAGGCCGGCGTCGTGCTCGGCAAGGGCGGCTACATCGAGGTCGACAAGGTCTCGCGCACGAGCGCGCGCGGCGTCTACGCCGCCGGGGACTGCACCGGCGTCCTGCCCCTGGCGTCGGTCGCCGCGATGCAGGGGCGGATCGCCATGGCGCACGCGCTCGGCGACGCCGTGACGCCGCTCGACGTCAGTGAGGTCGCGGCCAACATCTTCACGGCGCCGGAGATCGCCACCGTGGGCCGCTCGCAGCGCCAGCTCGAGGAGATGGGCGCGCGGTTCGTCGTCAGCACGCTGCCGCTGGCCCGCAACCCGCGCGCGAAGATGCTGGGCATCCGCGACGGGTTCGTGAAGATCTTCGCGCACAGCACAACGGGCATCGTCATCGGCGGGGTCGTGGTGGCGCCGCGCGCCGGCGAGCTGATCTTCCCCCTGACCCTCGCCGTCAACCACCGCCTCACGGTGGACCAGATCGCCGACTCGTTCACCGTGTACCCGTCGCTGTCGGGAACCATCGCCGAGGTGGCCCGCGTGCTGCACACACGCGCGGAGTAGCCGGGCCGAGCAGCCGAGGGCTCCGGCGCGCCTCAGCCCAGCAGGGCGCGCAGGCCGGGCCACGCGCCGGCGAACGCGGGGAGCAGCGGCCGGTCGGCCACCGCGTCGACGTCGACCCAGGCGACCTCGAGGCTCTCCGCGTCGGTCGGGCGCACGTCGTGGGGGCCCGTCGCCCGCGCGACGACGGTGGTGTAGCGCCACGGGCCGTGGTCGAGCACCACCGCGTCGTGGATCTCGAGGGCCGCGGGGTCGATGCCGGCCTCCTCGGCGGCCTCCCGGACCGCGCCCTGCTCGGGCGTCTCGCCAGGGGCGAGCGCGCCGCCCGGCAGGGCCCACGTGCCGCCGTGGTCGGACCACAGGGCCCGGTGCTGGAGCACCACCTGCGTGCGCCCGCCCGCGGACCGGTGCAGCAGCAGGCCCGCGGCCCCGTGGGTGCCCCAGTGCCGCCGCCCGCAGGCGCACTGCACCCAGGCGTCGCCGGAGTGGCGGTGGTGGGCCGCCGGTGCGCCGGTCAGCCGACGATCTCGCAGATCGCGGTGCCGGCGCTCACGCTCGACCCGACGCCGGCCGTCAGGCGCTGCACGGTCCCGGCGCGGTGCGCCACCAGCGGCTGCTCCATCTTCATGGCCTCGAGGACCACGACGAGGTCGCCCTCGGCCACCTCCGCGCCGTCCGCCACCGCGACCTTGACGATCGTCCCCTGCATCGGCGACGCGAGGGTCGTGCCGTTGCCCCCGACGGCGCGCACGGCGCCGCGGGCGCCCGCGGCCCGGCGCGGTCGCGCGGT
>NZ_JACEXH010000166.1:0-6832 GCF_014525465.1 Actinotalea sp. JY-7885
CGCCGCGGCCTCGTGGCGGCGCAGCAGCGCGTGCAGGTCGGGCGCGTCGTCGGCGCGCGGTGGCGCGGCGGTCCAGCCGGGAGGCAGGTCCGCGGCGGCGGCGCCGGGGTCCAGGGGTGCGGGGGAGGGGGCGTCAGGTGCGGGTGCCACTGATCGATTGTCTCGCGGCCGGCCCCGGGGCGCCCGACACGTCCGGGTCCGTCCCGACCGGCAGTCGCCGCTTCTCGCGCGCGAAGCGTGCCGGCAGGTTCGGGCCGTCCCAGACGAGGATGGCGTGCCAGAGGGAGGCGGCGATCGGGACGGCGAGCACCGCGCCGGTCAGTCCGGCGAGGACGGTCCCGGTCGTCAGGGCGACGAGGATCATCAGCGGGTGCAGGCTCAGCGTGCGCCCCATGACGACCGGGTGCAGGAAGTCGCCCTCGACCTGGTTGACCACGACGACGATGGCGACCACGACCAGTGCCTGCACCGGTCCGAGGGCCACCAGCGCGACGAGCGCGGCCAGGGTGCCGGCGATGGTCGCCCCCACGAGGGGGATGAACGCGAGCAGGAACACGAGCACGGACAGCGGGATGACCAGCGGCACCCCGACGATCGCCAGGCCGATGCCGATGAAGACGGCGTCGACGGCCGCGACGATCGCCGTCCCGCGCAGGTACCCGCCGAGCGTGCGGATGGTCGCGTCGCCGACGCGCTTGCCGCGCTCGTACCGCTCGCCCTCGAACGGGCGAAGGAAGAACTCCCACAGCTTCGGCCCGTCCTTGAGGAAGAAGAACAGGACCACGACCATGATGAAGAAGCCCGCCACGAAGTTGACGGTCTGTGAGACGCCCGCGATGGCGCCGGACCCCAGCGCGCTGGACCGCAGCAGGCCGGCGAGCGACTCCTCCACGGAGCGGATCTGCTCCTCGGAGATCTCGAACGGCAGCCCCTTGACGTACTCCTGGAGCTGCCGGATCCCGTCCTCGGCGCGCTCGCGCAGCTCGCCCCACTGGTTCACGACGGCGTTGACCACCAGCCACACGACCCCGGAGAGCAGCGCCACGAGCGCCGCGAGCGAGATCCAGGTCGCCAGGAGCGAGGGCACGCCGCGGCGGCGCAGGAACGAGACGAGCGGCGAGATCGCCGCCGACAGCACGAGCGCGATGAGCACGGGGATGACGACGAGGGTCAGCCGCGTCAGCGCGAAGACGACCACGGCGAGCACCGCGACGACGGCGAGGACCTGCACCGACCGGGTGCCGACGCGGCCGAAGCCCTCGGACCACAGGTCGCGGGCCGGGTGTTGGGCGGACGAGGAGGGCGCCGGCGGCGCGGGCCGCGGCACCCGAGGGGGCAGGGGCGGGACGTCCCGCACGCGGCGACCGAACAGGCCCATGGCGTCCTCCTTGGAGCGACCTCCGGCGGCGGCCGAGGGTGCTCCGACGCTATTGCGCGCCGTGCGATCCCGCCCGCCGTGGCGTCGTCAGGGGACGGCGACGGGGGCGCGGGCGACGCGGTCGCGGCCCGCCGCCTTGGCGGCGTACATCGCGCGATCGGCGTCGCGCAGGATCGTGTCGGCCGTCCCGTCGGCCGGGAGCTCGGCGACGCCGACGCTGATCGTCACGCTCGCCACCCCGCCGCGGACCTCGACGTGGACGGCGGCGCAGCGGGCCCGGACCGCCTCCGCCCGGCGGACGGCCTCGTCGCCGCCCAGACCGGGGAGCAGGACGACGAACTCCTCGCCGCCGAGACGCGCGAGGGTCTCGCCCGGCAGCGTCGACGCCTCGAGCGCCCGCGCCACCTCGACCAGCACCCGGTCCCCGGTCGCGTGACCGTGCGTGTCGTTGATCCGCTTGAAGTGGTCGAGGTCGACCAGGAGGAGGCTCAGCGGGGTGCCGTCGGCGCGTGCCTGGGTGAGGGCGTCGGCGAGCTGCTGCTCGAACGAGCGCCGGTTGTGCACGCCCGTGAGCCCGTCGCGCAGCGCCTGGTCCGCGAGCTCCCTGCGCAGGCGCTCCAGCTCGGTGATGTCGCGCATCACGACGACGCGGCCGATCGGGCGGCCGGCCCGGTCGGAGATCTGGGTGATGCGGACGTCCAGGACGCCGCCGCGTGGCGTGGTGACCGTGCCGGCCCCGGTCGCGATCGCCGCCTCGATCGCCGCCGGCATGGGGCTGCGCCACGGGGTGCCGATCGCGTAGTCGGTGTCGCGCAGCAGGACGCGGGCGGCGGGGTTGGTGTCGAGCAGGACGCCCCGTGGGTCCAGGACGACGACGGCGTCGGTGAGGGCCTCGAGCACCTGCCGGGTCGAGACCGGCACGGCCCGGGTGTGGTCGCGGTAGCGCTCGACCCACAGCCAGATCGCGCTGCTCGCGAGCGTGAAGACCGGCGTGAGGTGGATCGGCCCGGAGAGGGAGCTCGAGGAGACGAGGAGGGCCGTGACGTTGCCGATGAACGGCAGCACGGCGGCCAGCGCAGCGATCGCGTACACGTGACGGTGACCGGGCACGGCGGTGACCATGGCGCGCAGCGACAGGGCGACCCCGATGAGCAGGAGCCCATAGCTGTACGCGGTGAACGCCCAGTAGAGCGGGCCGGGGGCCACGGAGAGCACGCCGTCGGACACCTCGACCAGGAGGAAGGAGCGGTGCCATCCGTCGGTCGCCAGGACGAGCATCGTCAGGGCGGGCTGCACGCACAGCAGGAGCGCGGCCCGCCGGGTGACGCGCCGTCCCGTCAGGACGGCGAAGTAGACGAAGGCGGCGGCCAGCGAGAGGGCGATGCCCGGGTAGATCGCGTAGTGCAGGGCGAGGGTGAACTCGTGCGAGCCCGTGGCGAGCGGCAGCAGCGCGCGGGCCGCGGCCCACTCCGACGCCCCGAACATCATGAGGGCGAGGGGGAGCGCGAGCGGGGAGGTGCGGCGACGGCGCAGCACCAGGACACCCGTGACCGACGCGACGACGACGGCGACGAGTGTGGCGAGCTCGACGAAGACGAGCACGGACCACCTCCGTCCGGTCCATCGGCGTAGGACCGCGGGATCTGAGGCGTCCGGTGGCCCGGTTACCGACCGAACCAGGCCCAACGGCGCAGCCGTCCGCCGTCCGCCAGCGCATCCGCGAGGCTCACCGCCGTGAACCCGCGTCCGGCGTACTCGGCGAGGAGCTCCCGGGTGAAGCGGCCGCGGTCGAGCTCGAAGGGCTCGCGTTCCTCGGCCCCGTCCGCCACGCCGGCGATCGCGTCGTGCGCCAGGACGATCTGCCCCGGTCTCAGGTGGGCCAGCGCGCCACGGAGCCGTTCCGCTGTGGGCTGGTCCCGCCAGTCCGACGTCGTGGCGCCCCACATGACCGGGGTCATCCCCGCCCGCCGGAGCGCGGCCCAGGTGCGCGGCGTCTGCGAGCCGTACGGCGGGCGCACCCAGCGGACCGGCCGGCCCACGAGCTGTTCCAGCTCCTGCTTGGCCCGGCGCGTCCGCTCGACGACCTGGCGCGTGGGCATGCTCGTGAGCCGGACGTGGTCCTCGCCGTGGAGGGCGACCTCGTGGCCGGCCGCCACGATCTGCTCGAGGAGCCGGGGCGCGGCGCGGACGCGCGTCATGAGGACGAAGAAGGTGGCGGTGGCCCCCCCGTCGGCCAGCGCGGCGAGCACGCCCTCCGTCGAGCCGACCAGGGGGCCGTCGTCGAACGTGAGCACGACCGCACGTCGTGGCGTCGCGACGGCCCGCACCGACCCGACGGGCCGGCTCCCGGCGCGCCAGAGGGGCCCGAGCACGGGGACCTCCTCGAGGACGTCGCCCTTCGGCACCCCTAGAGCCTCTGGCCGGTCACGGTCGTCCCGCGGGTGTCGAGCAGCTTCTTGCCGAAGGCCTCGAGCACCTCGGGCGCGAGCTCGTCGTGGTTCTGCACCAGGATGACGCAGTCGACGTCGTCGCCGACGTTCTGCAGGTCGGTGACCCGGGGGACCAGCGTGCCGCCGCTGTGCCACTGCGGGACGTACGGGTCCCAGTAGCGCAGCTCGGCGCCGAGGTGCCGCAGCGCCACGGCCAGATCGCGCGCCGGGGACTCCCGCTGGTCCGCGATGTTCGCCTTGTAGGTGACGCCGAGCAGGAGCACGCGAGAGCCGTTGACCGCGCGGCCCAGGCCGTTGAGCAGGTCCTGCGCGCGACGAGCGACGTAGGCCGGCATCGTCGCGTTGATCTCCTGGGCGAGCTCGACGAACCGGAAGGAGTGCCCGAGTCGGCTGCGGACGTGGTGCGACAGGTAGTTGGGGTCGATGGGGATGCAGTGCCCACCCACCCCGGGGCCCGGGTAGAAGGCCTGGAAGCCGAACGGCTTGCTCGAGGCGCAGCGGATCGCCTCCCACAGGTCCACGTCGAGCTCGTGCGCCAGCTGCGCGAGCTCGTTCATGAGCGCGATGTTCACGTGCCGGTAGGTGTTCTCGAGGAGCTTGGCCAGCTCGGCCTCCCGGGTGCCGCTCGCGCGCACGACCTGGTCGCACACCCGCGAGTACAGCTCGACCGCGCGGTCCGTGCTGCGCTCGTCGACGCCTCCGACGACCTTGGGGGTGTTGCGCAGCCCGAACCGGGTGTTGCCGGGGTCGATCCGCTCGGGCGAGAAGGCCAGGAGGAGGTCGCTGCCGACCGTCAGCCCGCTGCGCTCGAGGATCGGCCCGACGATCTCCTCCGTCGTGCCCGGGTAGGTGGTGGACTCCAGCACGACGAGGTCGCCCGGGCGCACCCGCGCCGCGAGCATCTCGGCGGACGCGATCACAGCACCGAGGTCCGGACCGCCCTCCGGGGTCAGGGGCGTCGGCACGCAGATGACGTACACGTCGCAGTCGTCGAGGTCCGCCGCGTCGTCCGTCGGCACGAAGCCCGCCGCCAGCATCGCAGCGAGGTCGTCGTCCGTGACGTCGTCGATGCGGGAGCGGCCCGCGCGCATCTCGGCCACGCGGTCCGGGTCGATGTCGAAACCGTACGTCGGGATGCCCGCGAGGACGGCTTCCCGGATCAGCGGCAGGCCGACGTAGCCCGTGCCGATCACTGCGAGCCTGATTCCCATCATCGCCCTTCCCGTCGCCTCGGATCCGTTCCCGATCCTTCCACAGGAAGTCGGTCCAAAGAGGGTGAAAACGGACGCGCTGGGCCGATCGGGGGACGCGGCCCGGTGCGCCGTGGCGCCGTCCCCTGGTCGGCCCCCGGCGCGCGGCCGGCCGCTTGTACGCTGCGACGATGGAGCGCACCGCGGACCCCGCCGGCCCCGTGGTCGTCGCGGTGCTCACGTACCGGCGCCCCGAGGTGCTGACCCGGCTCCTGCCCGAGCTCGCACGTCAGGCGCGGCTCCTCGGTGCGGGCACGCGCGTCCTCGTCGTCGACAACGACCCCGACGCCAGCGCCCGGCCGGCGGTCGAGCGCCTCGCCATCCCCGAGGCCGAGTACGTCCACGAGCCCCGGCCCGGGATCGCCGCCGGTCGTAACGCCGCCCTCGAGGCCGCCACCGGCGCCGACGTGCTGGTCTTCATCGACGACGACGAGACACCGGACGAGGACTGGCTGGCCACGATGGTCGCCGCGCACCGGCGTCTTCGCGGCGCCGCGGTCGTCGGCCCGGTGCTGCGGATCCACGAGACCGAGCCCGCTGCGTGGGTGCGTTGGGCGCGGGTCTTCGACCGCCGCCGCATGGCGACGGGCACGCCGATGGAGGCCGCCGGGAGCGGCAACCTCCTCCTCGACCTGGCGCACGTGCGCCGGCACGGGCTCCGGTTCGCCGACGCGCTCGGGCTCAGCGGCGGATCGGACCACCTGTTCACGAAGGAGCTGCGACGGGCCGGGGGAGCGATCTACTGGTGCGACGAGGCGGTCGTCCGCGAGCACGTCCCGGCCTCGCGGCTCACCGGGCGCTGGACGATGCGCCGGGGCTACCGCTCCGGCGGCACGAGCGTCCTGGTGGACCTGATGCTCGCCCGCACCCGGCGGGAGGAGCTGAGCGTCCGGGCGCGGGCCCTGGTCGCGGGCGCCGCGCGCGTCGTGGTGGGAGCGGCGCGGGCGCTGCTCGGCGTCGTGACCCGGAACCCGGAGCACCACGGCCGCGGCGCCTGGACCCTGGCGCGCGGAGCCGGGATCCTCGGCGGCGCCGTCGGCCACACGGTCGTGGAGTACCGCCGGCCCTGAGCCGCCGGCAGCCGCGATCCGCGTCGTCCGCACGGTGAGACGCGGCACCCGATCCTTGACCCGCGGTCCGGTCGGCGCGAAGACTCGCCCTGTGCCGGACACGCTGCTCGCCGTCGCCCGTCCCGCGGTCCTGCCGACCGCCGGCGTCGGCGCGGTGTGCGCGGCCGCGCGCTTTTTTTGTCAGACCTGCAGCTGAGACGCCGTCCCTGCAGCGCTCCGCCCCGCCCGGGCGTCGAGCCGTACCGCCGCCCCGTCGGCGACCTCTGACCACGACCCTCGCGCTCCGCCGCGACACCTTCCTCGAGGACCCGCCATGCACCCGTCCCACCCCCGCGTCCACCTCGCCGTCGACCTCTCGCACGTGGGCGCGCGCCCGGCGGCGTGGCGCGACGTCCGGTCAGGGGCGCCCCGCGGCTTCGACCCGGCCCGGCTGGCCGGCCTCGTCGCGACGGCCGAGCGCGGCACGCTGGACCTCGTCGTGCTCGGGCACGACTTCCGGCTCCGGCCCGACCGGGGCCAGACGGTCGACGGCCGGCTCGACGCCGTCCACGCGCTCGCGCAGGTCGCGCCGTCGACCCGCGGCATCGGCCTCGTCGCCACGGTCGCGGGCGACGCGGGTCGCCCGGCGGAGCTCGGCCGCGCCGTGGCGACCCTCGACGCGCTGAGCGCCGGACGCGCGGGGTG
>NZ_JACEXH010000167.1:0-6756 GCF_014525465.1 Actinotalea sp. JY-7885
ACGGCCACCAGCAGGGCCGCGCCCGCGGCGAGCGAGGCGACGGCGCCCCGCGCGCGCGAGGTCACCCGGCCGCCTGGACGGGCTCCGCGGCCTGCATGGCGCCCTCGACGGTGAGCGCGGGGCCGGCCGGGAAGAGGTTCATCCACTCGCGCGGCACGTCGACCAGGTCGTCCGGCGTGTAGCCGAGGCGGCCCAGGAGCTCCTCGCTCGCGCCGGGCAGCGGGAACGCGCGGCCCGTCTGGTCGACCAGCAGGGTCGGGCCCGTCATGCCCGGCCCGGCGGTGGCGTGCACGAGGGCTCCGGCCGCCGGCTGGACGTGGACCACCTGGCGTCCGACGTCCATCACGACGTCGGGGTGCGAGACGAGCCTGACCTCGGGGTTCTCCCCCGTCTCGGGCTCGGTCTGCAGGAACGCGCACGCGACCTCGTCCTCGGGCAGCGACCCGGGGACCTCGGTGGGCCAGTCGGCGCCGCCGGCGGCCGTGTCGGTGTTCGCCATCGCCTTGATCTGCGCCGCCTGCACCTCGACGTCCTGGCCGACCACGACACCGGAGCCGATGCGGTACAGCTCGAGCGCGAAGGGGCTCAGCGGCGCGAGGGCGCCTGCCCCGTCGACGACGTAGCGCGCGCCCGTGTCCGTCACGGAGATGACGGAGCCGACCACGGCGCCGGGCGGTGCGGGCGCGCCGTCGGGCAGCGGCTCGCCCGCTCCCGGGGTCGTGAGCGGGTCGAGGTCGGCCCCCTCGGGGAACAGGTTGAGCCACTGCCCGCTGACCTCCCACGGCAGCACCGTCTCCTGGCCGAGCGCGCGGAGCACCGCCGGCGCATCGGCACGGGGGATGAGGTGCCGCAGGCCCTCGCTCACCAGGAAGAGGTCGCCGCCGGTCTGGACGAGCAGCCCGGGCGGGGTGGTGCCCTCCGCCTCGGCCTCGGCGAGCTCGGCGCGGACCGTGTCGGGGATCTCGCCGGTCGCCAGCACCGTCGCGAGGCCGCCCTGCGGCTCCGTGCACGAGAGCCACCCCGAGGAGATGAGCGACGCGGGCGTGGGCAGGTCGTCCGGGGCGCCGGGGATCCCGCGGGTCTCGCCGCGCGGCGCGGACGCGATCTTGTCGTCGTCGACCTGGATGACGCGGTACTCGCCCTCGATGAGCAGGCGCGCCGAGGCGGTGTTCAGGACCGGGTAGAGGGTGCCGTCGAGCGCCACGTACCGCGCCCCCGCGTCGCGCGTGACGATGAGGGAGTTGTGGTCCCAGCCGTTCGGCAGGCCGGGCACGAGGAGCCCGAAGACGAGGCTGCCCACGACGAGCAGGCCCGTCAGGGCGACGCCCGTGATCACGGCGCGCAGCGGCTTGGTCGGCTCGAGCTCGCGACCGCCCGGGGCCCCGGACACGAAGGCCGTCAGGAGGCGTCGCCGGCTGAAGGTCTGGGCCTCGACGAGGTCCTTCTTGTTCGCCACCGGTCAGACCAGCCCCGCCGCTGCGATGCCGAGCGGCAGCAGCAGCGCCAGGCAGAGCAGCTCGAGCGTGTCCGCCGCGCGGCCCATCGCCACCCGCTGCCGGGGTGCGACCAGGCTCAGCGCGATGACGAGCGCCGCGGCGCCACCGGCACCCATCGCGAGGGCGCTGCGCCACTCGGGGTGTGCGGCCGCAGCCAGGACGCCCGTGACGGTCAGGCCCAGGATCCCGGCGCCCATGACGACGAGGACGTCGTGGCGCGAGTACGTCTGCCGGACCCCGAGGAGCATGCCCACGAAGGCGGCGGTGAGCAGCAGCGTCCCGGCGACCCCCGTGGCGACCACGGCGGGTGCGGCGGCGATCGCCAGCGCGCCGACGGCGACCCGCAGCGCCACCTGCAGGCGGTGCCCGCGCCCGTACTGCTCGCGCACCTCGTCGGGGTCGATCGCGACGGGGTCCAGCAGGATCTCGGCGTCGCTGCGCGGGGAGATCACCCGCAGCGGGGTGCTGGCGAGCGCCAGCCACGGGATCGCGTTGCCGGCGGTGACCGCGACCGCGACCACGACCGCGAGCACCGCCCCGGGTGCGGCCCCCGTCCCCGCGACGACGGCGCCCACGACGCCCAGCGTCAGGCCGAGGACCCCCGGGGCCACGCAGATCTCCCGGCCGGAGGGCAGGGTCGGGATGCCGATCACCGCGACCACCAGCATGCCGACGCCGCCGAGCGTGGCGGGCATGCCCCACGAGGGCGCACCGGTCCCGGCCGTCAGCCCGGCCACCAGGCCGAAGACGCTCGCGGTGAGCACCAGCGCGCGCGCACCGACGTCGTGCCCGCCCACCCGGCCCACGACGGCGGCCGCCCCGAGGACGAGGAGTGCGCCGGCCGCCGCGACGACCGGCGGGAAGAGGGACGCCTGGTCGGCGCCGAGCAGGAGCGCGGCGCCGGTGAGGAGGAACGCCGTCGCCGCGACGACGGCCGTGAGCGCGGAGTCGCGGGCGGTCCACGGCGCGTACTGCCCCTCGACCGCGTCCGCGACGGCCTCGACGACGTCGTCGTAGACGCGGACGTCGGCCACGTGGGCTCCCGGCTCCAGCGTGAGCACCGACCCGTCCTCGACGCCCTGCGCCTGCAGGCTCCGGTCGGAGTCCACAGGACGGCCGTCCGTGCGGACCAGCCGGAAGCCGCCGTGCACGGTGGCCGCGTCGAGGAGGCCGAGCGTGCGCGCCAGGCCCGGCACCAGCTCGGCGACGGGGACGTTGCCCGGGGCACCGAGGTCAACGGTGCGCTCCCCGGCGGTCACCGAGACCCGCAGGAGCGTCCCGAGGGCGCCGGCGGTCGAGGTGGCTGCGGTCATCCCGGTCCTTCGGTCGTGGCGGGCCGTGCGTCGGCACGTCAGCATAGTGAGCAGGACCGGCGCCGCCATGCACCGCCCGTCGGTCGGTCGCGCGTCACCCGAACGCGTGACGAGTCGTGGAGACTCCGTGCACAGTTGATCTTTGCTGTTGCACCCGGTGCGGCCCGTACCTAATGTCGCCCTCGGCACCACGGGTGCCGACCCTGCCGGTCCGGTCGGGTCCTTCGTTGGCCCTGCTGGGGTCGTAGTAGGGGGAGGTGGCTATGGCTGGAGAAGTTTCCGCAGCCGATGGTGCGCTCAAGGCCGGCGCATCCGCCGTCGCGCAGTCGCGTGGAGAGCTCGAGAACGAGCTCTCTGTTCTCCGCGGCAAGCTCGAGGGCATGCGTGGGGCCTGGATCGGTCAGGGCGCCACGGCGTTCAACACGCTCATGCAGCGCTGGGAGGAGGACGCGAAGAAGATCATCAGCGCCCTCAACGAGTTCGAGAACAACCTCCTGCAGTCGCAGAGCACGTACACCGCGTCCGACGAGGCTCAGTCCAGCTCGATGGCCCGCCTCACCAGCCGGCTCGGCTGAACCCGACCAGGCAGAAAGGCACATCGATGAGCGACCTGAAGGTCAACTTCTCCGCCCTCTCCACGGCGGCCGCGGACATCTCGACCGGTGCGAACCAGATCGAGGCCAAGCTCGGCGACATGGACCGCTCGCTCCAGCCGCTGCGCGCGAACTGGTCCGGCGAGGCGTCCTCGTCCTACGAGGCCGCGAAGGCCAAGTGGACGTCGGCCATCACCGACATGAAGGCACTCCTGACGGACATCGGCCGCGCGGTCGACACGTCGGGCCAGGAGTACAACTCGACCGAGAAGAACAACGCCGCCCGCTGGTGAGCCGGCCGGCCTGACGGCCGGCAGGACCTCGCTGCACGACGCGGCGACGCAGGGCACACGGCGCGCACCGCGCGCGTGACCCGGTGTTCGTGACGCTCGCCCCCAACCCACCGCCGGGTTGGGGGCGTGGCGCCGCCACCACCGGCTGGGGGATCGATGGAGGACGAGAGCGTGACGCAGGTCGAACTGACACCCGAGGTCGTCAAGTACCGCGTGCAGCAGCTCAACGGGCTGTTCGACGACATCGAAGAGGACTTCCTCCCGCAGATCATCAACGTCAGGGCCGCTCAGACGTCGACGACCTGGTCGTCGGCCCCGCCGGCCGTGCAGTTCCGCACGAGCATGCGGAACGCGCTCAACACGGCCGAGGCGAACCTGCGCACGCTGTGGGGCCGCGTCAAGGAGCTGTGCGACACCCTGGAGCAGAACGCGGCGGACCTCACGACGCTCGACGACGACGCCCGGGCCGAGCTCGCGAGGCTCCTCGAGCGCGCGCAGACGCCGCCGGAGATGCCTGCGCCGACCACGACGCCGCCGTACGCGCCGGGTGCCACCACGCCCGGTCCGTGGGCACCGCGCCCGCTCATGGACCCGCCGCTGCTCACCCCCTGGATGCCCCCGGCACCCGCGACGCCGTCGGCCCCCTCGGGCCCCACGATCCAGCCCGAGTGGGACGCCGAGAAGTGAGCCGGTGGCGCGCGGTCGCCTCGGCGGTCGCGCTCGTCGCGGGCGTGTCGGTCGCGGCCCCGGCGTCGGCCGCGGCGGACCCCGCGGACGGTGGCCTCTGGTACTACACCAAGACGGGCGTCGCGGCCGCGCACGAGCGCAGCACCGGCGAGGGCATCACCATCGCCGTGATCGACGGCCCGGTGAACCCGGCAGCGCCCGATCTCGTGGGCGCGAACCTCGTGGTGCGCGACAGCTTCTGCGGGGCGCCGGACGGCCAGACCCCCACCGAGACCGCCACCGACGCCACCGCCGAGCACGCGACGACGATCATCTCGCTCCTGGTCGGCACCGGGGCGGGCGCCGGCGGACAGCCCGGCGTCCGCGGGGTCGCGCCGGGTGCCACGGTGCTGCACTACTCGATGCGCCCGCCCGGGTGGTACGAGGAGACCCCGTCCCAGGACCGCCCGGACTGCATCAGACCGGACGGCGTCGCCGACTACGGCTACCCCATCGCGAACGCGATCGACGACGCGGTCGCCCAGGGCGCCCGCATCATCAGCATGTCCAGCGGTGGGCTGTGGAACGAGCCCATCGGCCTGGCCGTCGCGCGGGCCCACGCGGCCGGCGCCGTGATCCTGGGGGCGCCCAACAACGACGGCGGCTACGCCCCCATGTACCCGGCCGAGGGCAACGGCGTCGTCATGGTCGAGATGGCGGACGCCAACCTCCAGCTCGACGAGGGCTCGTACACGACGAGCCACCCCTACATGGGGGTGGTCGCCCCCGGCGCGGACATCCTCGCGCCCGTCCCGGGGGACGGCTCCTGGCAGGACTACCAGCTCGTCTGGGGCACGAGCTATGCGACGCCGTGGACCGCCGGCGTCCTGGCCCTCGCGTGGTCCCAGCACCCCGAGGCCACGGGCAACCAGATGATCCAGGCGCTCATCCGCAACACCGCGGTGGAGAACGAGGAGCCCCTCCACGACGACCAGTGGGGTTACGGCCCCGTCTCGGTCAGCCGGCTCATGGACGCCGACCCCACCACCTACCCCGACGAGAACCCGTTCCTGCGGCCGCTCGACGACGTCGACGCCGTCCCCACGACGCGACAGGTGCTCGCCGCCATGGCCGACGCACGCCCGACCGCCACGGCCGAGCCGACGCCGGCGCCCACCCCGGAGGCGACCCCCGCGCCCGCCGACGACTCCGCCACGGCGACCGACGCCGCGACCCCGGTCGTGCCGATCGCCCTGGGCATCGGCGCCCTCCTGGTCGGCCTCGTGGTCGCCGCAGTCCTCCTCCTCCGGCGCCGCCGCACCGCAGCGTCCACCGCCACCAGAAGGGAACCGTGATGGGAACCAACGAGGACGCCCTCGCCAAGACCGAGAAGGCCGACCTGACGGTGGCGCAGAAGCGCGCCGACGACCTGACGACGACCGCCACGGAGATCGACCTCCAGGCCGGGATGCTGCAGTCGATCGGCTCGGACCCGGGCATGACGGGTCAGTCGGCCGATGCCGCATGGGAGGCGTTCAACCAGGTCAGCGGCCAGTTCAAGTCCTACGCGGACGGGCTCACCAAGCTGGCCACCGTGACGACCGACGCCGCCGGTTCCGTGGCCCGTGCCCAGGAGGCGTACGCCTCGTTGCCGCCGTCCGACCTCGACCCCTGGCAGGAGACCATCGTCCAGCACGGCCACCTCACGGGGATGCCCGTGACGGTCCCGGGCGTGGGGAGCATGCCACCGGCCGCCGCCCAGACCTACTTCGCGCAGCAGAAGGCCGCGGAGCGCGAGGCCGCGGCCGAGCAGGCCATGACCACGTTCGCCGCGGAGATGACGCTTGCGGAGACCGCCGCCATGAACGCCTTCTCCGAGAGCAGCGGTGGCGACGGCGGGGACGGCGGCGACGGCGGCGGCGGGCCCTCCCGCCCGTCACCGTTCCCCAGCGCGCCGACCTACGGCGGTGGCGCCCCCTCGTGGAGCGGCCCCGGCATGGGCGCTCCCGGCGGCGGCGGTGGTCCCGCGACGGGGACCGGCGTCGCCCAGGTCGGCCAGTGGATCCCGGGTGGCCTCGGCGGCGGCGGCAACGAGAACGGTGGTGGCGGCAACGGCGGAGGCGGCAACGGCGGCGTCCTCTACCCGGGTGAGGAGACCGGGCCGGGCAACACCGGGGGCGGCGGCAACAACGAAGGCGGGAACGGCGGCGGCGGCTCGGTCGACGGCACGGTGACCGGAACGCTGCCCGGGAACGGGAACGGCGGCGGATCCGGCGGCGGGCAGGGCGGCTTCTTCGGCGGCGGCAGCGGCGGTGGTGGCGGCTACGGCGTCGGGGGCGGCGCTCTCGCCGGCGGCGCCGCCATCGGTGGGGCGGCGCTCGGCGCGGCGGCCCTC
>NZ_JACEXH010000168.1:0-6667 GCF_014525465.1 Actinotalea sp. JY-7885
TGCGCGACGTCAGGTGACGTCGCGCACGCGGAACACCGCGCCGGTGAGCGCCACGAGGAGGGCGCTCACCACGAGGAGCCACAGGCCGCCCTGCCCGAGGGAGACGGCGTGCTCGACGCCCTCGCAGACGGTCCCCTGGGCGCCCACGGTGCACTCCTGGGTCCAGTAGGTGGTGCCGTCCTGGACCCACGCCAGGACGTTGGTGCGCAGCAGCCAGGGCTGCAGGTCGGGCCACAGGCCGCTCACGAGCGACTCGACGACCAGCGCCCAGCCGGCGAGCACGCCGAGCGCGGCGGCGGTGTGGCGCAGCAGCACGCCCAGCGCGGCGCCGAGCACGCCCGCGACGCCGCCGAGCAGGACCAGGCGCAGGGCGATCCCGCCGATCTCGCGCCAGCCGGCCGCGGTGGCCGTCCCGGTGGCGTCGTTGGCCGCGTGGGCGATCCAGACGCCCCCGACGAGGAGCAGGACGAGCACCGTGACGACGACCAGCGCGACGGTGCCGGCGGCCGCGAGCTTCGAGGCGAGCACCGCGGTCCGGCGGGGCACGAACGTCAGCCACGTGCCCATCGCGCCGGTCGTGAGCTCGGCGGCGGTCGCCGTCACGCCCAGCAGGACGGCGAGGAAGGCGAGCAGGAGCGCCGTCGTCGCGAGCACGCCGGGCGCGGCGGAGGCGAAGTCCTGCGCCTGGGGCACGAACCACTCCTCCTGCGGCGCGGTCATCTGGTCGCAGCCGTAGTCGACGTCCGTCCCCGTGGCCTCGCGCTCGGCGGCCTCGGCCTCCTCGCAGTCGGCGATCATCTCCTCGCCGTTGAGCTCCCACTCCTCCAGCGCGGCCTCGTACGAGCGCTGGGCCTGCTCGAGGTCGGCCGCGGACAGCGGGCGGGAGCTGAAGAAGACCCCGATGGCGACCAGCACCACCGTGGCCAGCCCGGCCCCGACGACCGCCACCAGCATGCGGCGCGCGAGCAGGCGCCGGACCTCGACCGCGAACAGCCTCATCGGGCACCTCCGCCGGTGGTGCGCCGGGTGGGGGCGCCGAGCGTCTCGCTCGCGGTCAGCTCCAGGAAGACGGTCTCCAGGCCCGCGCGCACGGGGGTCAGCTCGTGGACCCACAGCCCTTGCTGCGCGAGGAGGTAGGTGACGCGCGCGGGATCCGGCTCGCCCTCGACCAGCAGGTGGTCACCCTCGCGGCGCACCTGTGCGCCGGCGGCGCGCAGGGCCTCCGCGGCCCGGTCCGGTTCGCGCACCCCCACCCTGACCTCCGCCGTGCGGTCGCCGATGACGTCGGCGACGCTGCCGCTCGCGAGCAGTCGGCCGCGCCCGATGATCGAGACCGTGTCGGCGACCTGCTCGACCTCCGCGAGCACGTGGCTGCTCACCAGGACCGTGCGGCCCTCGTCGCCCAGGCGCCGCATCGTGCGGCGGATCTCGTGGATGCCGGCCGGGTCGAGGCCGTTGGTCGGCTCGTCGAAGATGAGCAGGTCCGGCGACTTGAGGAGCGTCGCGGCGATCGCGAGGCGCTGCTTCATGCCGAGCGAGTAGCTGGAGTAGCGGTCGTCGGCCCGGTCCGCCAGGCCGGTCTCCTCGAGCACCGCCCCGACGCGCGTGCGCGGCGTGCCGATGCCGTCCGCGAGCAGCGTGAGGTTGCGGCGCCCCGAGAAGGCCGGGAAGAGCTTGGGCGCCTCGACGATCGCGCCGACGCGGTGCACCACCCCGGGGAGCTGGCGGGGGACCTCGTGGCCGAAGATGCGCGCGCTGCCCGAGTCGGGGCGCACGAGCCCGAGCAGCATCCGGATCGTCGTCGTCTTGCCCGACCCGTTGGGGCCGAGGAACCCGTGGACTCCGCCCGCGGGGACGGTCAGGTCGAGCCCGGCCACGGCCACCCGGCGGCCCCGCACCGTGCGGTAGGTCTTGCGCAGGGCGTGGGTCTCGACGGCGACGTCGGCGCTCATGGTCCTCCTCGGGCCGCGGGGGCGGCGCTGGGCCGACGCTAGCGGGCCCCCGGGACGGACCGCCGCGCGGCGCGCCGATCTTGGAACGCGCGGCTCCCGCCCCGGGGTCCGGTGCGGAGGTCAGAGCGTCGCGGGCGTGAACGAGAGCTGGACCACCTGGCGGCCGTTGTCCCGCGTGATGAGCTGGGCACGCCCCGCGACGCCGGGCACCGGCTTGGCGCCGCCGATGAGCGCCCCCTCGTCCGGGCTGCCGGACATGACGATGCCGGGCGCCGCCAGGTCCTTGAGGGACTGCAGCACGGGCTCGTACATCGACCGCGCGGCACCACCCGTGCGCCGGGTCAGCACGAGGTGCAGGCCGACGTCGCCGGCCTGCGCCAGCAGCGGGACCAGCGGGGTCAGGGGGTTGCCCTGCGACGTCGCCACGAGGTCGTAGTCGTCGACGAGCACGAAGACCTCGGCCCCGGACCACCAGGACCGCGCGCGCAGCTGCTCGGGCGTGACGTCCGGGCCGGGCAGGCGCCCCTTGAGGTACCCCGCGATGCCGGCGATCTCGTCCTTGGCCTGGTCCTGCGTGGTGAGGTAGCCGGCCAGGTACTCGTCCGGGATCTCACCGAGCAGCGAGCGGCGGAAGTCGATCGCGAAGATCTGGGCCTGCGCGGGGGTGTAGAGCCGCTGGACCTCGACCGCGACGCCGCGCAGCAGGGCCGACTTGCCGGCACCGCCGTCGCCGAACGCGTACAGGTGCGACTCCTCGCGGGGGTCGATCCCGACCGGCGCGAGCGCGGCCTCGTCGATGCCCAGGAGGATGTGCCGGTCGTCCACGCCGCGACCCTGGGCCGCCATCTCGCGCACCTGCTCGAGCTCGACCATCTCGGGCAGCAGCCGCAGCTTGGGCCCCGCCGGTCCCTGCCACGCGGCGTTGACCGCCTCGATCATCTGGTCGACGCCGGCGCCGAGGGAGGCGGAGTCGCCGTCGCCGTCGATCCGCGGCAGCGCGGTCAGCACGTGGTGCTTGGTCGTGGTGATGCCTCGGCCCGGCCGGTCCTTCGGCACGTTGACCGCGACGCGCCGGTCGATGTCCGAGTCCATCGGGTCGCCCAGGCGCAGCTCCAGCCGGGTCCCGAAGACGTCCTTGACCTGCGAGCGGAAGTCCATCCAGCGGTTGGCCGTGGCCACGAGGTGCAGACCGAAGGTCAGGCCCCGCCCGGCGAGCGTCTGGATCTCGGCCTCGAGCTCGTCGAACTCGGCCCGGATCGTGCTCCAGCCGTCGACGACGAGGAAGATGTCGCCGTAGCCGTCGTCGACCAGGCCCTGGGCCCGGCGCTGCCGGTACGTCTCGATCGAGTCGATGCCGTTCTGACGGAAGTACAGCTCGCGCGCGTCCACGATGCCGTCGATCTCGGCGATGATCCGCCGCACGACGTCGGGCTCGGCGCGGCTCGCCACGCCCGCGACGTGCGCGAGGCGCGTCATCGGGCTGAACGTGCCGCCGCCGAAGTCGAGGACGTAGAACTGGACCTCGAGCGGGGTGCACGTGAGCGAGAGCGCCGTGACGAGCGAGCGGGCCGCGGTGCTCTTGCCCGTGCGCGGGCCGCCGACGATGGCCATGTGGCCCGCGGCGCCGCCGAGGGAGAGCGTGAGGTTCTCCCGGCGCTGCTCGAGCGGCCGGTCGACGATGCCGAGCGGCACGGTGAGGTCCCCGGCGCCGCGCCACCCGGGCGAGTGCAGCCCCAGGGTCGGGTCGGCGACGAGGTCGGGCATCAGCTGGTCGAACGTGTGGGGCACGACGAGCGGCTCGAGCCAGACCTTGTGCGCCGGGCGGCCCTTGCCCGCCATGCGCTGCACGGCGATGTCGAACGTCGCGCGCGTCTCCTCGGGCTCGGCCACCTCGACCACGGGCGCGGCCTCGAGCTGCGGGGCGTCGCTGGTCACGGGCGCGGCGGTGAACAGCTCGATCCGCTCGTTGGTGGAGCGTCCGGCGGGGCCGCCGCGCGCGGCGCGCCGCCGCCCCTTCGGCGGGCCGGAGACGTAGGACGCGCGGAACTGGATCATCGACGTCGTGTCGGGCTTCAGGTACCCCATGCCGGGCACGGCGGGCAGCGTGTAGGCGTCGGGGACGCCGAGGACCGTGCGGGACTCGGCGGCCGAGAACGTGCGCAGGCCGATCCGGTAGGACAGGTGCGACTCGAGGCCGCGCAGGCGCCCCTCCTCGAGGCGCTGCGAGGACAGCAGGAGGTGCATCTGCAGCGAGCGGCCGAGGCGGCCGATCGCGACGAAGAGGTCGACGAACTCCGGCTTCGCGGAGAGCAGCTCGGAGAACTCGTCGGCGACGATGAGGAGCGCGGGCAGCGGCTCGAGGTCGGTGCGCCCGCCCGCGCGGGCCTTCTCGTAGTCCGTGACGTTCGCGAAGTTGCCGGCCGCGCGCAGCAGCTCCTGGCGCCGCGTCATCTCGCCCTGCAGGGCGTCCTGCATGCGGTCGACGAGGGTGAGCTCCTCGCCGAGGTTGGTGATGATCGCCGAGACGTGCGGCATGTCGGCCATGCCGGCGAACGTCGCTCCACCCTTGAAGTCGACGAGGACGAAGTTGAGGTCCTCCGACGAGTGGGTCAGCGCGAGCGCGAGCACGAGCGTGCGCAGCACCTCGGACTTGCCGGACCCCGTCGCGCCGATGATCAGGCCGTGGGGACCCATGCCCTGCTGCGCCGACTCCTTGATGTCCAGGGCGATCGGCTGCCCCTGGCTCGTGAGGCCGATCGGCACCCGGAGCCGGTCGCGCTGCAGGCGCGGGCGCCAGTGCACGTCGGGGTCGAAGTCGCGCACGTCGCCGATGCCGAGCAGGTCCACGAGCTCGGCCGAGACGGCGGGCGAGTCCTCCGCGCGCGGGCCGGACTCGAGGTAGAGCGGCATGAGCCGCCGCGCCGCGGCCTCGGCGTCCGCGACGGACATCCGGTCGGCCGACGCCTCGAAGGGCGCGCGCCCCAGGTGCAGCGCCTCGACGGGGAGGCGAGGGGCGCCCGACGGCGTGCGGCCGGCGCCGACGCGCGAGCCGAGCGTGAGGCGCAGGGTCCGCGGGTCGGCGAGGTCGTCCCACCGCTCCGGCAGGTCCAGGACGGTGACGCCCATGACGCCGTCGGACGTGAGGATCGCGTTGCCGGCGGGCACGTCGCCCCCGTCGACGACGACGAGCAGGTGCGGGAGCAGCGGCGTCTCGTTCACGCCGAAGCGGGGCCGGTCGGGCAGGCCCTCGGGCAGGAGGTCCTCGAGGTCGGTGAGCGAGGCGCCGATCATCCGCGCCGGGCCGACGGCGTCGCGCACGCGGGTGCTGTGCGTGTGCGGGAGCCACTTGGCCCAGTCCCACTCACCGAGCGCCTGGGGGGAGGCGACCACGGCGATGCGCAGGTGCTCGGGGGAGTGGAACGCCGCCAGGTGGCTGACCATGGCCCGGGCGAGGCCGCGCACGTCGGCCTCGTCGCCGGTGATCTCGACCCGCGCGACGGAGCGGACGTCCACCGCGACGGGGACGTCGTGCTGCGTCTGGTGCGTGACCATGAACCGGTGGGCCGCCGACGCGGCGACCGGGTCGAGCTGCGCGAGCGGGGCCGTCTCCGGCGGGTCGAGCGTCAGGCAGAGGGCCTGGTCGGCCAGGCCGATGCGCACGTCGAGGAAGTCCTCGTGGTCGGGCTGGCGCTCCCAGACCCGCGAGCGCTCCTCGGCGACCACGGCCAGGGCGGTGGGCTCCGGGTTGTCCCACAGCGCCCGGCGGCGCTGGGCGCGGGCCGCCTGGCGCACGGTCTCCCGCAGCTCGGAGAGGTACGCGAGGTACTCCCGGCGGGCGCCCACGACGGTGGCCTGGTGCTGCGAGCGCTGGCGCCAGCCGTTGACGAAGACGAAGCCGAGCGAGGCGACGAGGAACATGCCGCCCGCGATCATGCCGCGCGTGCCGGGCGTCGCGAGGGCCACGAAGACGATGGAGCCGGCCGAGCCGAGCATCGGGATCAGCGTGGTCAGCATGCCGCTGATGCCGTCCGACGGGGTGATCTCGGGCGGCGGGAGGACCTGGATCCGGCCCGCTGGGACGGACGGGGGCGCCACCCGCGTGCTGGAGGGGCCGGCGAGCGGGGGTGCGGTCATCTCGTCGGGCTCTCCCTCGTGCGCTCCTGGGCCTCGAGACCCGGCGCACACCCTAATATGAGCGCGTCCAGCCGCGCGCGAGCTTCCAGGGAGTCGGTGTGATCTCACCCGCCCGGTCCTTGGTCGGACTCCGTCTGGGTGACCGCTCGGTCGACGTCGCGGTCCCGCACGGCACCCCGGTCTACGACGTGCTGCGCGCGACGGGCGCCGACCTGGACGACCCGACCCTGACGGTCGTCGACTCCTCGGGCCAGCAGGTCGACATCTACTCGACCACGGGCGAGCACCTGTCGGACGGCGCCGTCCTGCACGTCCTGACGCGGCCCACGGCGGTCCGCGTCGCGAAGGGCGGCCGCCGCGACGTGCACGACCCGACGGTCACCCGCCCGACGACGTCGCCCTGGTGGCTCGGCGTCGCCGGCGCCGCGGCCGTCGTCGTCACCGCCACCGTCGTGCTGGGCATCGGGCGCGGCGTCGCCCCCGCGACGGACCGCTGGATCCTCGCCGCGACGCTGCTCGTCGCGGCGCTGGCGCTCGCCGTCACCCCGCGACGCCCGGGCACCGCCGGCTCGCTCTGGCCG
>NZ_JACEXH010000169.1:0-6636 GCF_014525465.1 Actinotalea sp. JY-7885
GGCGGCCCGGCCTGCGCGGGCGCGATCACCGGGGCGTCGACCACGGAGGGCCCGGACGGCACGCTCGGCGACGCGGGCTCCGCCGCGCGGCCGGGCACCCGGGTGGGCCGCGTCGGCGTGTCGGCCAGCTCGGCGGCGTCCATGAGGTCGACGGTGCGCGCGTGCCGGCCGTACGCCGCCATCGGGACGCCCCCGGGAGGGGTCCGGTCCAGCATGCCGTCGAGCATCCGGGCGAGCGACGCGGCCGAGCGCGGCCGGGCCTCGGGCTCCTTGGCCAGCATCCGCATGACCAGGGCGGACAGCTCCGGGTCGATGTCGCCGGGCAGCGGCGGCACCGGCGTGTTGACGTGCGCGATGGCGATGTCGACCGCGGTGGGCCCGGTGAAGGGCCGGTTCCCGACGAGCGCCTCGTAGGCGACGATCCCGAGCGAGTACACGTCCGAGGCGGGCGTGGCGGCGCGCCCGATCGCCTGCTCCGGCGAGAGGTACTGCGCGGTGCCCATGACCATGCCCGAGGCCGTCATCGGGATCTGGTTGCTCGCGGTCGAGATGCCGAAGTCGGTGATCTTCACGCGGCCCGAGCGGGCGAGCAGGATGTTGCCCGGCTTGACGTCCCGGTGCACGACGCCGGCGACGTGCGCGGCGTGCAGCGCTCGCGCCGTCTGCGCGAGGATCGGCAGCAGCCGCCGGGTGGGCAGCACCGGCTGGCGGTCGAGCAGGTCCGACATGGGCTCGCCGAGCACGAGCTCCATGACCAGGAAGCCCGACCCGTCCTGCTCGCCGTAGTCGTAGAGCTGGGCGATGTTGGGGTGGGAGAGCTGGGCGCTGTTGCGGGCCTCCGTGCGGAACCGCTCGAGGAAGCCGGCGTCGCCCGCGAACTCCTCGCGCAGCACCTTGACGGCCACGTCGCGCGCGAGGGCCTCGTCGTGCCCGACCCAGACCTCGCCCATGCCGCCCACGGCGATGCGCGAGACCAGGCGGTAGCGCCCTCCCAGGGCGACGGCGACGGCGGGCTTCACCGGGCGAGCACCGCCTGGATCACCGCGCGGGCGATGGGCGCCGCCACGGCGCCGCCCGTCGCCTCGCTGCCCATGGCACCGCCGTGCTCCACGACGACGGCGACGGCGACCTGCGGCGCGTCGGCCGGCGCGAACGCGGTGAACCAGGCGTGCGGCGCGGCCTCCTCCGTCGTCTGCGCCGTGCCGGTCTTGCCGGCGACCTGCACGCCCGGGATCCGGGCCGCCGTGCCCGTGCCGCTCTCGACGACGCCGACCATCATGTCCCGCAGGGACGCGGCCGTCGCCGCGCTCACGGGGCGCGCGAGCTCCGTCGGCCTGGTCTCCTCCACCACCGTGAGGTCCTGGCTGCGCACCGAGCGCACCAGGTACGGCCGCATCTGCTCGCCGTCGTTGGCGACGGCCGCCGAGATCATCGCCACCTCCAGCGGGGTCACGCGCACCTCGTACTGCCCGATCGCCGAGAGAGCCGTCTGCGGCGCGTCGAGCTGGTCGGGGAAGTGGCTCTCCGCCACCCTCATCGGCACGTCGAGGGGCGTGTCGAAGCCGAACGCGTCGGCCTGCTCGCGCAGCGCGTCCTGGCCCAGGTCGAGCCCGAGCTGGCCGAAGGCCGTGTTGCAGGAGATCCGCAGCGCGTCGGCCAGCGTCGTCGTGCCGGTGGGGCTGCACGCGCTGCTGCCGAAGTTGCGCAGGGTCGCCGTCGTCTCCGGCAGGTCCAGCTCGACGGGGGCCGCGATCTCGGACGCCGGGGTCAGGCCGCCCTCGAGCGCGGCCGCCGCGGTGACGAGCTTGAACGTCGAGCCGGGTGGGTACGTGTTGCCGGCGATCGCCCGGTTGGCGAGCGGGTCACCCTCGGCCGCCTCCAGCGCCTGCCAGGCCTCGTTGACCGCGCGGGTGTCGTGGCTGGCCAGGACGTTGGGGTCGTAGGACGGCTTGGACACCATGGCCAGGATCGCGCCGGTGCTCGGATCCAGGGCGATGACGGCGCCGCGCTGGTCGCCGAGGGCGTCCCAGGCGGCCTGCTGGACGGCGGGGTCGATCGTCAGCTCGACGATCGCGCCCTGGGGCTGGCGCCCCGTGACGAGGTCCTGGATGCGCGAGTAGAACAGCGAGTCGGCGGTCCCGTTGAGCTCGGTGTTCATCGCGCGCTCGATCGCGCTGCGGCCGAAGACGATCGAGTAGTAGCCGGTGACGTGCCCGTAGAGCTCGCCGTAGGGGTAGCTCCGCTGGTACCCGAACGGGTCGTCCACGGGGGTGGAGACGGCGATCGCCTCGCCGCCCACGACGATCGGCCCGCGCGGGTGCCCGTACTCGCGGTACAGGGTGCGCACGTTGCGCGGGTCGTTGTTGAGCGTCCCCGCCTGGAAGTACTGCACGGCGGTGCTGCCGGCCATGAGGGCCATGAACATCACGATGACGACGGAGGCCAGGCGGCGCAGGGGCGTGTTCACGCGCGGCCTCCTTCGAGGTGGATGACCTCGGTGGCCTGGCGGTCGTCGCCGGACGCGGACCCGCCGGACCCGCCGTGGTCCGCTGACGACGCGACCTCGGGCGCGCCCGGCGGGGGAGCGGGGCGGCGGGCGCTGTCGGAGATGCGCAGCAGGAGCGCCGCGATGACCCAGTTGGCGAGCAGGGACGAGCCGCCGTAGGCGAGGAACGGCATGGTCAGGCCGGTCAGCGGGATGAGCCGGGTGACGCCGCCGACGACCACGAAGCACTGGAATGCGACGACGAACGCCATGCCGCCCGCGAAGAGCTTGCCGAAGCCGTCGCGCACGCCGATCGCCGTCCGCAGGCCGCGCTCCGCGAGCACGAGGTACAGCACGAGGATCGCGAGCAGGCCGGTGAGGCCGAGCTCCTCCCCGAGCGAGGCGATGATGAAGTCGGACTCCGCGTACGGCACCAGGTCCGGGCGCCCCTGGCCCCAGCCGGTCCCGAACAGCCCGCCATTCGCCATGCCGTACAGGCCGTACACCAGCTGTCCGGAGCCGCCGGGCGAGGCGTAGAAGACGTCGTCGTCGAAGGCGTTGAGCCAGGCCTCGAAGCGGGCGCCGACGTGGCTGAAGGTGCTCGCGGCGAGCGCCGCCCCGCCGAGGAACAGGCCGAGGCCGATGACGACCCAGCTCAGCCGCTCGGTCGCCAGGTACAGCATGGCGACGAACAGCCCGAAGAAGAGCAGCGAGGTGCCGAGGTCCCGCTGGAAGACGAGGACCGCCAGCGACGCCGCCCACGCGAGGAGGATCGGGCCGAGGTCGCGCGGGCGGGGCAGCTGCAGGCCCAGCACCTTCGGCCCGGCCAGGGCCAGGGTGTCGCGCGTCGTGACCAGGTAGCCCGCGAAGAAGACGGCCAGGGCGATCTTGGCGAACTCGGCAGGCTGGAACGAGTACCCGCCGATGCGGATCCAGATGCGCGCGCCGTTGACCAGCGCCCCGAGCCCGGGGATCAGCGGCAGCACGAGGAGCACGAGACCCACGACCATCGCCGTGTAGGTGTACCGGCGCAGCGTGCGGTGGTCGCGCAGCAGCGCGACGACGACGGCGGCCAGGACCATGCCCAGCGCGGTCCAGGCGAGCTGCCGCTCCGCGAACGTGGACTGCTGGCCGCCGACGCTCTCCGCGACGTCGATCCGGTAGATCATCGCGAGCCCGATGCCGTTGAGCGCGACCGCGACCGGGAGGATGACCGGGTCCGCGTACGGGGCGCGCCACCGCATCACCAGGTGCAGGCCGAGCGAGAGGCCCACGAGGCCCGCGCTGTAGCCGAAGATGTCCGCCGGCAGGGTGCCCGTCGTCGCGGTGCCGACCAGCGCGTACGCGCTGACGCCGATCGCGAGGGCGATCGCGAGGAGCCCGAGCTCCATGGTGCGCCCGGGACGCACGCGGTGGGGTGCGACCGTCGCCATCACGACACCCCCCGTGCGCGGGACGGTCGAACCGTCACGACGTCTCGTCCGCCTCGGACCCGAGGTCCTCGGCGCGCTCGCGGGCGGCGGTGAGGGTCTCCGCGGGGATCGTCTGCTCGAGGCGGTCCTGCATGAAGCCCGGCAGGTCGGCGACGCGCGTGGGGGTCGTCTCCACGACGGAGGACAGCGGGATCGGGCCGATCGTCTGGGGGATACCGCGGAAGACGGCGACCCGGCCGTCGTCGATGCCCACGTAGTACTGGTCCTGCGTCCAGCGGTACCCGAGCCAGCCGGCCGTGCCGATGAGCGCCAGGAGCACGACGACGACCGCGGCGGCGACGATGCGCCGGCGTCGGCGAACCGGGCGCTCGTCGTCCTCCTCCTCGTCGGCGGGGGGCGGGGACGGCTCGGCGGCCTCCTGCTCGGCGCGCGCCCGGGCGGCGTGCTCGGCCGCGCGGGCGGCGGCGCCCGTGCCGCCCATGGTGGGCCGGTTGCGGTCCAGCGCGGCGGCGCCGACGACGTGCGTCCCGGTGCCCGGCCCCGACCCGTCGGGAAGGGTGTCGACCTCGACGACGTCGCCCAGGACGACCGTGACGTTGTCCGGCGCGCCGCCGCGCAGCGCGAGCTGGACGAGCTGGTCGGCGCACGCGTCGACGTCGGTCACCGTGCGCATGGTCTCGGCGAGGGTGTCCGCGCTGACGACGCCGGAGAGGCCGTCGGAGCAGAGCAGCCACCGGTCGCCGACGCGCGCCTCGCGCACCGACATGTCGGGGACGATCTCCATGTCGAAGTCGCCGAGGACGCGCAGGAGGACGGACCGCTGGGGGTGGCGCTCGGCCTCCTCCGCGGTGATCTTGCCGGTGTTGACCAGGTGCTGCACGAAGGAGTGGTCGGTCGTGACCTGCGTGAGCTCGCCGTCGCGCAGCAGGTAGGCGCGCGAGTCGCCGATGTGGGCCATGGCCAGCTTGTTGCCCGAGCGCAGCAGGGCCGTGACCGTGGTGCCGAGGCCGGCGAGCTCGGGGTTCTCCTCGGCGCGCGCGAGCAGCTCGTCGTGCGCCGTGGTGAGCGCCTGGCTGAGCTCGGCGAGGGCGTCGTCGGGCCCGTGCGCCTCGTCGTCGAGCGGCGCGAGGTGGGCGACGGCGACCGACGAGGCGACGTCGCCGCCGGCGTGCCCGCCCATGCCGTCGGCGACCGCGAGCAGGCGCGGACCGGCGTACGCGGAGTCCTGGTTGTTGGCGCGCACGAGGCCGACGTCGGAACGGGCGGCGTACCGCAGGGCGATGGTCACGGGCGCCTACCGCTGCAGCTCGAGGATGGACTGCCCGACCTTGATCTGCGCACCGGCGCGGACGGGCGTGGGCGCGGTGACCTTCTCGCGGCCCAGGAACGTGCCGTTCGTGGACCCGAGGTCCTCGACCCACCACTCGCCGTCCTGGGGAAAGACGCGGGCGTGCCGCGAGGAGGAGTAGTCGTCGTCGAGCACGAGCGTGCACGACGGCGCGCGGCCGATGAGGATCGCCGACGAGCCGAGCGGCAGCGTCGTGCCGCGCAGCGGTCCGGCCGTGACGACGAGCCGGCGCGGAGTGACCTCACGCCGCGGGAACGGGGCGGCCTTGGCGTCGGTCGCGACGGCCGGCGCGGGTCGCGGCGCGACCGCCGCGGTGCCGCGGCGCAGGCGCCGGTTGACGATGCGCGTGCCGTACAGGTCGCGGCGCAGCACGCCGATCGCCGCGAGGACGAACACCCAGAGCAGCACCAGGTAGCCCAGCCGCAGCAGGGTGATCGTGAGCTCACTCATGCCCGGCGGTCACCCGTCCTCGTCCTCGTCCGCACCCGTCCAGAACAGGATCCGGGTGCGGCCGATCGTGATGGTGTTGCCGTCGACGAGCGTGGCCGCGGGGACCTGGTGCCCCTCCACGAACGTGCCGTTGGTCGAGCCGAGGTCGGACGCGACGACGCCGTCGGGCGTGACGCGGATCTCGAGGTGACGCCGGGAGATGCCCGGGTCGTCCACGATGATGTCCGCCTCGCTGCCGCGCCCGATGACGGTCACGGGACCGGTGAGGAGGTACCGCTGGCCGTCGATGTCCACCAGCGGGTGGCGCGGGCTGGCGGCGACGGACGCGGCCGGGGCGACGGCGCCGCGCACGGTGGCGCTGCGGACCTGGAACCGGCCGGTCTCGAGCTCGTCGTCCTCGACGAACGCGACGGTCACCGGCCCGACGAACGCGTAGCGCTGCTGCGTCGCGTACTCGGTGACGTTGGCCGCGAGCTCGTCCGCGAGCGGCTCCGCCCCCCAGTCCTGCACGTGGTCGTGGTCGGCGGGGGAGAGCTCGATCGTGAACTCGTTGGGCACGACCGTGCGGTCGCGACCGACGACGGCGGCGCGGTCGTCGACCTCGCGGCGCAGGGCGCTCGCCAGCTCGACCGGCTTGACCTCGCTCTTGAAGGCCTTGGCGAACGCGCTGCTCACGACGCGTTCGACGCCCTTCTCGAACCTGTCGAGAACTCCCATGCCACCTCCTCCCGTCGGCGGCGGACCAGCACCGGGCTGACCCGCGGACGGCCTCGTCATCGGGGGGTGCGCCGACGGGGGGCCGACGGACCGCCCCAGAGGTCCGCTGCCGATCGTATCCGCCGACGGCGCCGTTCGGCCGCGACGGCGCGTGCGGCGCGCGGGCGGGGCGTTGGCCGGGGTCCGCGCAGCGCACGCGCGCC
>NZ_JACEXH010000170.1:0-6621 GCF_014525465.1 Actinotalea sp. JY-7885
GCCCGGGCCACGGGCGGGCCCCCGCCGTCCCGTCCACCGTGCTCCGGTGCCGCCGCGGCCGGGCGCGGGGCCGCCGCGTCGCGGGCCGTCCCCGAGGGGGAGGCCGGTGCCCACGAGCGGGACTCGGTGGGGACCGCCGCGAGGGCGTCGCGGACCGCGGCCGCGTCGGGGAAGCGGTCCTCGCGCGCCGGGCGCAGGCACCGTTCGATGACGGCGACGAGCTCGGCTGGCACGTCGTCGCGTCCCTGCGGGCGCATCTGACCCGTGCGGACGCGGCGCAGGTAGCCGAGCGCGGTGTCCTCGTGCTCGTCGTCGCTCGCGAACGGCGCGCGACCGTGGACCAGGGTGCTGAGGGTGGACCCGAGCGACCAGATGTCGTCGGCCTCCGTCGGCTCGAGCCCGTCGAGGACCTGCGGCGACGCGTGCCGGTAGCTGAACCGCTCGAGCGAGGCGGTGCGCCCGGAGTCGGCACGGCGTGCGATCCCGAAGTCCGTCAGGACGTACGAGGTCGGCAGCACGAGCACGTTCTGCGGCTTGACGTCGCGGTGCAGGACCCCGTGCGCGTGCGCGAAGGCCAGCGCGTCCGCGACGGCGGTCCCGGCGGCCACCACCTCCGACGGCGGCAGCGGGCCGTGCGCGCGCACGCGCTCGTGCAGCGACCCGAGGTCGTGGAAGTCCATGACGAGGCAGGCACGTCCGTCGGGCGTCGTCGCGGTGTCGAGGACCGTGACGATGTGCGGGTGCTGGCGCCCGAGCGTGACGGTGATCTCGAGCTCGCGCTGGAAGCGCGCGAGCGTCGCCGGGTCCGCGACGTCGATCACCTTGATGGCGACGTCACGCCGCAGCGCCGTCTGGCGCGCGCGGTACACGACGCTGTCCCCGCCGCGGGCGATCTCGACGACGTCCTCGTAGCCCGCGAGCCCGAGGTCCACCGCCCCGCCGGCGGGGCGCGGCGTGGCGGGCGGGGGTGCCCAGAGCGCGTCGTCCGGCGCCGGCCGCGCGGGCTGCCCGTCGGACGGGTCCGCCACCCGCTCAGGCATCGTCCGGCTCCTCACACGTCGTCGGGGCGGCACGCTCGCCGAGCGCCTGGTGGTCGGGAGGGTATCCGGCCCGTCGCCCGTGCGGCAGCCCCGGCCCGCGCGTCGGCGGAGCTGCTCACCGACCCCCGCCGCCGAGCAGCGGGTCGTCGGGACCGTCGGTGAGGTCCAGCACGGCCTCGCTCACCGCGTCGACGACCGCCTCGCCGGCCGCCACGGCCAGCGCGCCCGGCGTGACGAGCATGCCCGCCGGACCCATCACGTCGAAGACGGCGTCCATGCGGTCGGTGAAGCGGTCCCCGAACGCCGTGCCCTCCATGCGCTCGCGCAGGTCGTCCCCGATCGCGGACCCGGCCGACCACGAGACGGCGGGGCCGGCGACCCACGGGCTCGAGGTCACCATGCCCGCGACGCCGAGGCCGCCGGAGACGGTGCCGTTGACGGCCTGCCACCCGTCGCCGTCCCGGTACCCGTGGTAGGCGCCGTGCAGGTCGTTCGCGGTGCCGATGGCGCCCAGGACCCCGAGGACCGAGCCCGTGCCCGTGCCGATGGACCGGTCGAGGAACCCGCCCAGCGCACCGGACGCCCCCGCCGCGTCCATCGCCTGCCCGGCGCGGCGACGCAGGTCGCCGAGCTCGGCGAGGCTCACCGCGGTGCCGAGCATGCCGAGCTGGGCGACGGTCTGCGAGAAGACCTCGCCCAGCGCGTCGACGCGGGCGTGCACCCGGTCGCGCAGCGCGGTCCAGCCGGACGCGCCCCCGCTCGCCTCGTCCTGGTCGGCCGCCTCCTCCAGGAGCTGCGCGGCGCCGCGCCGCATCAGGGCCGCGGTGAGGTGCAGCGTCACCGCGTGGGTCTCGTCCCAGGTCGCGCGGAAGGTGCGGGCGTCCTGCCCCGTCCAGCCGAGGCCGTCGACGCCGTCGACGGTGCGCAGGTCGACCTGCTCGAGATGGTCGGCGGTCGCGGCGAGCGCGACCGCGAGCGAGCGCAGCGCCTCGGCGTCAGCGCCGTGCGAGATGCCGACGGTCACGGGCCCTCCTCCGGTGGTCCCGGGTCGCTCCCGGGCCTGCGTCGATGCTCGTCCCGCGGGACCCGCGGGGTCGAGCGCCGGCGCCCGGAAGGTTCCGCCGTCAGGCGCGAGCGACGACCAGCCGGCGGTAGGACGGCACGAGCACGCCGCGCTGGGCGCTGCGTCGCACCACGCGCAACGGCGCGCCGTCCGCCCAGAGGGTCTCGACGAGGCCGCGCACCTCGGCCCGCGCGAGCGGCGCGCCCAGGCACAGGTGCCGGCCCGCGCCGAACCACAGCTGCCGGTTCTCCGCCGCGTACGGGCGGTCGAGGCGGAAGCGCCCGACGGCGGTGTTCGCCGACCACACGAGCGCGAGCAGGCTGTCCCCGGCGCGCAGCGCGCGGCCCCCCAGCTCGACGTCGGCCGCGACCGAGCGCCCGATGACGACCGCGGGCGTGCTCACGCGCAGCCCTTCCCGCACCGCGTCGTCGAGGTGCTCCGGCCGGCGCAGCAGGCGGTGCTGCTCGCCCGTGTCCACGAGCAGCGCGACGGTGCGCTGCATCGCGGAAGCCGACGTCTCGGTGCCCGCGACGAGCAGCAGCGCCGCGAGCCCGGTCGCCTCGCGCTCGGTCACGCCCAGCTCGCGCATGCGGCCGAGCAGCGTCGAGCCCGGGGCGGTGCGGTAGGCGTGCGGGACCCCGGCCGTGAGCTCGGCGACGACGTCGCGCGCGACCTGCACGAGCTCGGGGTCGAGCACCGGCTGGGTCGTCGCGCGCACCGCCGTCGTCGCGAGGCGCTCGCCCCGGGCGAAGACCAGCCGCGCGGCGTCGTCGCTCACCTCGTCGCCCGCCACCGGGATGCCGAGCGACGCGATCATCATGCGGCCCACCGCGACGCGCGACAGGTCCGCGACGTCGACCTCACCCCCCGCCGCGAGCAGGGCCCGTGCCGACGCGAGCAGCGGTCCCCACACCTGCGCCACCTGCTCGCGCGCCGCCGCGTCGGTGAACAGCTCGCGCGAGCGCGACCGCAGGTCGTGGTGCCCGGGCCCGTCGAACAGCTCGGTCACCCACGGGCCGAGCACCTGGGCCCACAGGTGCCCGACGCCGCCCTCGCCGACCATCGAGAACGCGCCGTGGTCGTTGAGCGCCCGCCGGGCCAGCACGGGGGAGGCGGTCACCCAGCCGACGCGCGGGACGCGGACCACGCGGCGGGCGGCGACGGCGCGGCCGGCGAGCAGCAGCGCGGCCACCGCGGGGCGTGCGGCGACGACGAGGGCGACGTCGCGGGCGTGGGCGAGCATGCGCGCACTGTGCCACGTCCCGCGCCTCAGTCCCGCGCCTCGCGGCCTCGGCGTCGGCAGTTCACCCCGTCGGCGCCGGGGCCGGCCGAGCCCCCGTCGATAGGCTCTCGCCCATGCCCTCCCCCAGAGCGGTCCCTGCTGCGGTGCTCGCGGGGGTCGAGGTCCACCTGCCCGAGCGCACCGTCCGCGTGCTCGACGCCGAGCGCGCGCTCGCCGCGCGCAACCCCGGTGTCGCACCGCCGGCGGGCATGGTCGGGCGCCTGACCGGCGTGCGCGCCGTGCACGTGCTGCCGGACGACTGGCAGGCGTCCGACCTGGCCACGGCGGCGGCGGCCAAGCTGCTCGCCGCGCAGGGTCTCGCGCTCGAGGACGTCGACCTGCTCCTGTTCGCCTCGGCGAGCCAGGACATGGTCGAGCCGGCGACGTCGCACATCGTGGCCCAGAAGCTCGGCCTCGGCTGTCCGGTGATGGACGTCAAGAACGCGTGCAACTCGGTGCTCAACGCGCTCGAGGTGGGCGAGGCGCTCATCCGCACCGGGCGGTACCGCACGGTGCTCGTGGCGAGCGGCGAGGCGCCGTCGCGCGCGGTGCGCTGGGACGTGCCCGACCGTGCGACCTACCTGCGCTCGGCGGCGGGCTACACGATGTCCGACGGCGGCGCGGCGCTCCTGCTGCGCGCGGCGCCGGCGGACCCCGGGCCGGCGCCCGTGGGCGTCCTCGCGTCCGGGTTCGCGGCGCAGTCGCAGCACTGGACCATCGGCACGCTGCCCGGGGGCGGTACCGCGCACCCGCGCGACCTGGACCGGACGTACTTCGACATCGACGGCTCGCGCCTGCGTGAGGCCTTCCTCGCGCTCGGCCCCGGCACGGTGCTCGAGGTGCTCGCGCGTGCCGGGCTGACGTGGGACGACGTCGCGCTGGTCGCGGTGCACCAGGTCGCCGTCACCTACCTCGGCGACGTCCACGACGCGCTCGGCCTGCCCGCCGACCGCACGCTGCTCACGGTGGCCGAGCACGGCAACCTCGCGTCGGTCACCCTGCCCCTGCAGCTCGTGCGGGCGCGGGAGCAGGGGCGCGTCGGGCCCGGCGACGTCGTGCTCCTCGTGGGCCTCGCGGGCGGCATCAGCATCGGCGCGATGGCCGTCCGCCTGTGACCCTCGCCGTCGTCGTCCCCGCCTTCCAGGAGGCCACCGGCATCGGCGCGACGCTCGCCGCGCTGCGCGACCAGCGGGACGCGGATTTCGACGTGGTCGTGGTCGACAACGGCTCGACGGACGGCACGCCCGACGTCGTGCGCGCGTTCGTCGAGCGGTGGGGTCTCGCGCGCTGGCGCGTGCTGCACGAGCCGCTCAAGGGCACCGGCGCGGCGGCCGACACCGGCATGCGCGCGGCGATCGCCGCCGGCGCGACCCTCCTGGCGCGCACGGACGCCGACTGCCTGCCCGCGCCCGGCTGGACGCGCGCCGTGCGGACGGCGCTCACCGACGGCGGCCTCGAGCTCGTCACGGGCCCGATGCTGCCGCGCTCGGACGACGTCCCGGTGGGACCGCTGCGGCGCGGCGCGCTGCGGGCCGCCGTCGCGGTCGCGGCGCGCTTCGGCCAGATCCGGCCCGGCAACCAGGACCCGGCCTACCTCGGCCCGTACCTCATGTGCCCGGGCTGCAACCTCGCCATCACGGCGGACCTGTACGAGCGTGCGGGCGGCTTCCCGCGTACCGCCATCGAGGACCTCCACGAGGACCGCGCGCTGGTCAACGCCGTGCGGCGCCTGACCCCGCGCTACGGCTACCGCCGCGACGTCGTCGTGCGCGCCTCCGTGCGGCGCGTGCACGCGTGGGGCCTGCGCCGCACGCTCGGGTGGTACGCGGACCACCGCTACCGCCCCGCCGTGGTGGACATCCGATGAGCCGCCCCGACGCCGCGGCGCGGACCGCGCCGCTCGCGCACGCCATGGCCTGGGAGGAGCGCGTGCAGCGGGGCGCCCACCCCGTCGTCTACCCGTTCCTGCGCCGGGTCGCCGCGCGGGGCCCGGTGGTGCGCGTGCCCGGCCTCGGGGTGGTCGTCAGCGACGCCGCGCTCGCCCGCGAGGTCCTGCTGGACACCGAGCGCTTCACGAAGACCGGCCCGGGCTCCCCGGCGGACCTCTGGACGCCGGTCCTCGGGCCGGCGGTGCTGCTCAACATGGAGGGCGACGACCACGCGCGCCTGCGCGGCCGCCTCGCGCCGCTCTTCACGCCGCGCGCGGTCGCCGACCTGACCGGCCCGGTGCTGGCCGGGCCGACGGAACGGCTGGGCGAGCGGCTCGCGGCCGGGGCGCACGTGGACCTCGTCGCGCACGTCGGCGCCATGGCCGGGGCCGTCATCTGCCGGATGACGGGCCTGCCCGCGACGGACGCGGCCGTGCGCTCCGCGTTCCGTGACGCGCAGGAGATCGTCGGGATGGTGCGCCTGCACCGGCGCACGCTCACGCCGCCGCAGGTGCGCCGGGCGCGCGAGGTGCTGGGCAGGCTGTCGGCGCACGCGGTGACCGCGTACCGCGCGGGCGACGAGGCGACCGTGCCCGGCCGGATGCGCGCGCTCGGGCTCAGCGAGTCCGAGGCGCGCGGCGCCGTCGGCGCCTTCGTGCTCACGGGCACCGAGACCCTCGTCTCGTTCGTGCCGCGGCTCGCGGCGCTGCTCGCCGACACCGGCTGGGACGCGCGCCTCGCGGCGGCGGACGACGCCGGGCTCGCCGGCAAGGTCGTGTCCGAGGCGCTGCGGATCACCGCGCCGACACCCGCGATGCTGCGCAGCGTCGAGGCCGCGGGCGACGTCGGGGGCGTGCGTGTCGCCGCCGGGGACCGCGTCGTCATCGCGACGCTGCTCGCGTGCCGGGGGGCCGGGCCCTTCGCGCCCGACGTCCCGCAGCCGGCGGCCGTGCGCCAGCTGTGGTTCGGGGCGGGACCCCACTTCTGCCTCGGCATGCCGCTCGCCATGGTGCAGACCACCGCCGTGCTCGACGCCCTGCTCGCCGCCGTGCGCTCGGCGGGGCCGCTGCGCGTCGTCGAGCGCCGGGTCGCGCGCGGCGTGCTCATCCCGGCCTACGCGCACCTGGCCGTCGGGGCGGGACCCCGCCGCGAGGCCGACGCCGCATGACGCCCGACCTCGTGCACGAGGTCCTCGTGCAGTGCGACCGGCACCCCGCGCGCGTCGCGCTGCGCGCGGGCCGGGTGGAGCTGACCTACGGCGAGCTCGGGCGCCGCGTGCGCGCGACCGCCGCGGCGCTGCGGGCGGGC
>NZ_JACEXH010000171.1:0-6620 GCF_014525465.1 Actinotalea sp. JY-7885
GTGGCGGCGGTGCTCGGCGACGACGCGCGCCGCGCGCACCTGCGCGAGGCGGCGCTCGCGCGCGCGGCCGAGCTCCCGACCGTCGCCGACACCGTCGACCAGCTCGAGCGCGTGTGGCGGGACACGGCGACGCGGCGGGGGACCGGGACGCCGCGCGTCGGGTAGAGTGGAAGCCCGTGGCAGAGCGAGCAAACCGACTCTCCGGGCGGTCGGACAACACGACCCGGCACATCTTCGTCACCGGAGGCGTCGCCTCCTCGCTCGGCAAGGGGCTGACCGCCTCGAGCCTGGGCCGTCTCCTTCGTTCGCGCGGCCTCCGGGTCACGATGCAGAAGCTCGACCCGTACCTGAACGTCGACCCCGGGACGATGAACCCGTTCCAGCACGGTGAGGTCTTCGTCACGCAGGACGGCGCCGAGACGGACCTGGACATCGGCCACTACGAGCGGTTCCTCGACGTCCCGCTGACGGCGCAGGCCAACGTCACGACGGGCCAGATCTACTCGTCGGTGATCGCCAAGGAGCGGCGCGGCGAGTACCTGGGCGACACGGTGCAGGTCATCCCGCACATCACGGACGAGATCAAGTCCCGCATGCGCTCGCAGGCGGGCCCCGAGGTCGACGTCATCATCACGGAGATCGGCGGCACCGTCGGCGACATCGAGTCGCAGCCGTTCCTCGAGTCCGCCCGCCAGGTGCGCCATGACCTGGGGCGCGACAACGTCTTCTTCCTCCACGTGTCCCTCGTGCCGTACATCGGCCCGAGCGGCGAGCTGAAGACCAAGCCGACGCAGCACTCCGTCGCCGCGCTGCGCTCCATCGGCATCCAGCCGGACGCGCTGGTGCTCCGCGCCGACCGGGACCTCCCGGAGTCGACCAAGCGCAAGATCGGGCTGTTCTGCGACGTCGAGCCGGAGGCCGTCGTCGCGTGCGTCGACGCGCCGAGCATCTACGACATCCCGCGGGTGCTCCACGCCGAGGGCCTGGACGCCTACGTCGTGCGCCGCCTCGACCTGCCGTTCCGCGACGTCGAGTGGGCGGCCTGGGAGCGCGTGACGCACGCCGTGCACCAGCCGAGCACCTCGGTGGAGATCGCGCTCGTCGGCAAGTACGTGGACCTGCCCGACGCCTACCTCTCGGTCACCGAGGCGATGCGCGCGGGCGGGTTCGCGAACGACGCCAAGGTCGTCATCCGCTGGGTCCCGTCCGACGAGTGCGCGACGCCCGAGGGCGCCGAGCGCGCGCTGGCCGGCGTGGACGCCGTCCTCGTGCCCGGCGGCTTCGGCGTGCGGGGCATCGAGGGCAAGGTCGGAGCGCTGACGTGGGCGCGCACCACCGGCGTCCCGACGCTCGGCATCTGCCTCGGCCTGCAGGTCATGGTCATCGAGTACGCGCGCACGGTCCTCGGCCTCACGGAGGCGTCGTCGTCGGAGTTCGACCCCGGCACGAAGGACCCGGTCATCGCGACGATGGCCGAGCAGCTCGCGATCGTCGACGGCGGCGGGGACATGGGCGGCACCATGCGCCTCGGCTCCTACGAGGCCGTGCTGGCCCCGGGCTCCGTGGTCGCCAAGGCCTACGGCACCGAGCGGGTCAGTGAGCGTCACCGCCACCGCTACGAGGTCAACAACGCCTACCGCGAGCAGCTCGAGGCCGCCGGCCTCGTGGTCTCGGGCGTCTCGCCGGACTCCTCGCTCGTCGAGTTCGTGGAGCTGCCGCGCGAGGTGCACCCGTACTACGTCGCGACGCAGGCGCACCCGGAGTTCGCGTCGCGACCCACGCGCGCGCACCCGCTCTTCGCGGGCCTCGTGCAGGCGGCCCTCGAGCGCCGCGCCGAGGGCCGGTGACCGGCCCCGGGCACGCCTCGCCGGCGATCGCCGACGCGCGCGTCGAGCGCGCCGTGCTCCGCACCGAGGAGCTGCACGACGGCATGGTGTGGGACGTCGTGCGCGAGACCGTGGACCTCGGGGAGGGCCGCACGGTCCGCCGCGAGTTCGTGCGGCACCCCGGTGCCGTCGCGGTCATCGCGCTCGACGACGACGACCGCGTGCTGCTCCTGCGCCAGTACCGGCACCCGGTCCGCAGCGAGCTGTGGGAGCCGCCCGCGGGCCTGCTCGACGTGCCGGGCGAGGACCTGCAGGTGGCCGCGGCGCGCGAGCTGGCCGAGGAGGCCGACCTCGTCGCCGGCTCGTGGTGGGTGCTCCTCGACTACCTGACGTCCCCGGGCGGCAGCGACGAGGCGATCCGCGTCTTCCTCGCGCGGGACCTCACGCCGGTGCCCGACGCCGAGCGCCATGTCCGCGAGGACGAGGAGCGCGACATGGAGCTGCGCTGGGTGCCGCTGGACGACGCCGTCGCGGCCGTCCGGGCGGGGGCGATCCGCAACCCGTCCGCGGTCAACGGCGTGCTCGCGGCGGCGCTCGCGCGCGCCGACGGCTGGCGGGGCCTGCGGCCGGTCGGCTGAGCCCGGGCCCGAGCCCTCGTCCGAGGGCTCAGGCGGGCGCACCCTCGAGGGCCGCCAGGTCCCGCGTCGCGTAGCGCAGGTGCTCGGCGTGCTCGCGCAGGAGCGTGGTGACGCACTCGCGCACGGTCCGCTCCTCGACGCCGTCGGGCGGCTCGAGGATGCCGCGGCGCGGGTCGTCCAGCACGGCGTCGTCGAGCCTGGCCAGGACCTCGCGGACCTGTGCCCGCCGGTCGTCGTGGACGGCGAGCGCCTCGTCGAACGAGGGGCTCGCCTGCGGGTCCAGGCCCAGCGCGGCCGTCGTCGGTGGAGCCGTGTCCGTCGGCGCGAGCCCGATGGGGTCGTTCGGGTCGGTCCGTCCCCACAGCATCCGGCCGACCCACGAGTCCACCGCGAAGACCAGGTGGCGCAGCGTCTCGACGAAGGACCACTCGTCGTCCACCCGCTCGTGCAGCGCGGCGTCCGGCAGGGTGCGGGCACGGGCCACCGCCTGGGCCCAGGCACGCTCGATCTCGGCCCAGGCGGTCCGCAGCTCCTCGGTCGTGCGGGCCGAGCGCACGAGCGCCCGCACGGGGTGCCGGCGGTCGAGCTCGGCGCGTACGAAGTCGGTGACGTCGACGTCGTCGACGACGACGCTGCCGACGCCCCCGTCGAACCCCGTGACGCGGAAGTCGTCCACCCACGAGCTGGCGATCCGCACGCCCGCGAGGTTGCAGTCGCGGAAGCGCGCGCCACCGAGGTCCGCCCGGCGGAAGTCCGCGCCCCGGAACGCTGCCGTGTCGCTCGTCTGGACGGTCATGGTTGTCCCTCCTCGGCGCCGGCCGGGCGTCGCGCCTGGCTCTCACGGGACGCTAACGGCTCACCCGGACGATCGGCGTCCGGATGAGCCGTCGCCGCCCACGCCGGGTACCCCCACGCCAACGCCCCGCGGGGCGCCGGTCAGGCGCGCACGCGCAGGGCGACCGTCTGTCGTACCTGGGCGATCACCAGCACGCTCGCTCCGAGCATGTGGATGCCGACGAGCACCGCGGGGAGCCCGGTGAAGTACTGGGCGTAGCCGACGAGCCCCTGGGCGAGGGCCGCGACGAGCAGCACGACCGTGGCGCGCCGCGCCCCCGCGTCGGCCCGCCGCAGGAGGACCAGCACGGCCAGGATCAGGGCGAGGTACAGCCACACCGACGCGGCGTGCAGGCGCGCGACCAGCACCGGGTCGACCGCGAACCGGTAGGCGACCTCGTCGTCCCCCGAGTGCGGGCCGGCGCCGGTGGTCACGACGCCGAGGACGAGCACCACGACGAGGATCGGGACGAGGGCCAGGGCGAGCCGGCGGAGCCGCTCGGGCACCGTGGGCACCGGTGCTCCGTCGCCCTCGCGGTCGCGGGCCAGGAGCAGCGCCGAGACGGCGACGAGCGCCATCGACACGAGGAAGTGGACGGCGACGACGCCCGGGTGCAGGTCGACGAGCACCGTGATGCCGCCGACCACGGCCTGGACGGCCACGCCGAGCAGCGGCGTCAGGCCCAGCCAGCGGAACGCGCGCGTGCGGTCCGTCCGCTGCCACACCACCCACGCGGCGGCGATCGCCAGGACCGCCAGGACGCCGGTCAGGGTCCGGTTCCCGAACTCGACCAGCGAGTGGTAGCTGGTGGCCTCGTGCATGACGGGTGCGAACTCACCGGGCTCGCACTGCGGCCACGTCGAGCAGCCGAGCCCCGAGCCCGTCAGGCGGACGGCGCCGCCGGTGCCGACGATCAGCACCTGGGCGGCCAGGTTGGCGATCAGGACACGCCGCCGCCAGGCGGCCGACGGGTGGCGCCACGAGCTCCGGGACGGGCCGGCGGGGGAGGTCGTCGCGGACGGTGCCGTCGTGCTGCTCACGGGTCCACGGTAGCCCGCCGTCGCCCCGCCCCGGCACGGGCCGGGAGGGGTCGCGGCGTGACGCGCGCCTCAGGACCAGCGGAAGGTGCGCGCGACCAGTGCGCTGAGGACCGCCGTCCACACCGCCAGCACCACGAGGGACGACGCGGGGAACGCGCCCTCGGCCAGCGCGGTACGCAGACCCTCGCCCAGGGCGCCCGAGGGAAGCAGGGGAGCGATCTCGGCGAGCGGTCCCGGGAGCATCGAGACCGGCAGGACCACGGCACCGCCCGCGAGCAGGAGCACCCACAGCAGGTTCGCCACGGCGAGCACGGCCTCGGCCCGCAGGATCCCGGCCACGAGGAGGGCGAGCGACGTGAACGCCGCGGTGCCCAGGACGAGGGCGGCCGCGGCGCTGGGCAGACCCGCGGGGTCGGGCCGCCAGCCCAGGGCGAGCGCGGCGCCGCCGAGGACGGCGAGCTGGAGCATCTCGAGCACGACCACCGCGACGACCTTGCCGGCGACCAGCCCGCCGCGGCCCAGGGGCGTCGTGGCGAGGAGGCGCAGGACGCCGTTGCGGCGGTCGAAGCCGGTCGCGATCGCCTGCGACGTGAAGGCCGTCGACATGACGGCCAGGGCGAAGATCCCGGGCACGACGACGTCGACCCGGTCCACCGTGCCGAGGTCGACGAGGGTCGTGCGCGTCAGGACGACGAGGATGAGCAGCGGCAGGACGAGCGTGATGACCAGCTGCTCACCGTTGCGCAGCACGGTCCGGACCTCCGCGCGCGCCTGGGCGCCCACGCGGCGCGCCAGGGGCGCCGCGGTCTGCGGCGTCGTGCCCGCGGCGTCGTGGGGCAGGGTCGCGCTCATCGCAGGGTCCGTCCCGTCAGGTCGAGGAAGACGTCCTCGAGCGTGCGCCCGCCGGTCGACAGCGAGCCGATCAGCAGCCCTCGCTCGGCGGCCCAGCCCGTGACGGCGTGCACCAGGACCGGGTCGGCGGCCGCGAGGACCTCGAGGGTGCCCGGGGTCGCCGACGGCACCTCCTGCACCTCTGCCGGGCGACCGGCGGCGGTGAGCGCGGCGCGCAGCGACGGCGCGGTCCCCGGGGGGTTCACGGTGACGCGCACGACGTCCTGCGCGCCCACGAGCTCCGCGGTCGTGCCCGACGCGATGACCCGGCCCTCGTCCACCACGACGACGTGGTCGGCGAGCGCCTCCGCCTCGGCGATCTGGTGGGTGGTCAGGACGATGCTGGTGCCGGCCGCGCGCAGCTCGTGGACGAGGTCCCACACGGCCAGCCGCGCCTGCGGGTCCATGCCGGCGCTGGGCTCGTCGAGGAACACGACGTCGGGCCGCCCGACGACGGCCGCCGCGAGCGCCAGCCGCTGCCGCTGCCCGCCCGACAGGCGTCGGACCTGCGTGCGGGAGAACGCGCCGATGCCCAGGCGCTCCTCGAGCTCGCCCACGTCGCGCGGTGCCGCGTACATGGCCGCCACGTGGCGCAGCGCCTCGCCGGCCGGCACCGTGCTCGGCAGGCCGCCGTCCTGCAGCATGACCCCGACGCGCGGGCGCAGCCGGCGAGCGTCGCGCACGGGCTCGAGACCGAGCACGCGGACCGAGCCGCCGTCGGGCGAGCGCAGGCCCTCGCAGCACTCGACGGTCGTGGTCTTGCCCGCCCCGTTGGGCCCCAGGAGGGCCGTCACCGCGCCGTGCCGGGCGACGAGGTCCACGCCGTGGACGACCTCACGCCGCCCGTACCGCTTCACGAGCCCGGTGACGGCGACGGCGACGTCGTCCGGCACGGGTGCGGCGTCGAGCGCGGTCGAGTGGGGCACGAGGCGCGAGTCTAGGCGCGACCGCCCCCGCGGGGGCCGCCGCGGCCCCCCGGGGCCCGCTGCCACGGCGGTGACGTCGGTCACGACCGCCGCCAGGTGAGGCCCGCCTTCGTTGCGTGGAAGCAATTGGGCAACAAGGATGTTGCCTATATCGCGGCCGGGCGGCCGCCCGTCGTGCGGCTCGTGCCGGACGGCGCCCAGGCGAGGAGGTGCACGTGCCGGCAGTCATGACGTCGCGACCCGGCCTCGCCGCCGACCCCGGCGCAGCGCCCGGCGCCCCCACCGAGCCGGCCGAGCAGACGACACGTCGGCGCATCCTGCGGCTCGTCGTCGAGGAGGGCCCGGTCTCCGCGGCGGACCTCGCCCGCGGCCTGCGGCTCACCACGGCCGGAGTGCGTCGGCACGTCGCGGCGCTCGAGCTCGCCGGCGAGATCGTGGTCCACGCCGTCGCCCCCGCCGGCGCG
>NZ_JACEXH010000016.1:0-28043 GCF_014525465.1 Actinotalea sp. JY-7885
GCCGCCTCGGCGTGGGTCGGCTCCTCGTCGCCCTCCGGGCCGGCACGGGCCTGGCGTGGGCGGTGATGGCGCTCGCGCCCGCGGCGCTGCCCGCGTCGGGGGACGGCGGCGCGTGGGGCGGCGGGGCGGCCTGGGCCGTCTTCGCCGCGGGTCAGCTGCTGCTGGGCGTGTGCATGGGGGCGGAGAACCCCAACGAGATGGCCTACCGCCAGACGGTGACCCCGGACCGGCTGCAGGGCCGGATGAACACCACCATGCGGTCGATCAACCGCGCCGCGATCGTCGTGGCGGCGCCGCTCGGCGGGCTGCTCGGCGACGCGGCCGGCTACCCGACCGCGCTGCTGGTCGCCGCCGGCGTCGTCCTCCTCACCGCAGGCGCGATGGCGGCGAGCCGCCTGCGCGGCGCCCACCTCGACGACGAGCACGCCACCGCGGACTCCCCCGGGCCCGGCTGACGCGACGTCAGCGGCGGCGGGCCACCTTGCGTGCGACCCCGCGGACCCGGCGCGCGTTCACGGCCAGCAGCACGTCCCGGTACTGGGCCGCGCGGTGCATCTGCCCGCGCAGGTCCGTGCCGGAGGCGCGGTGGCGCAGGTCGCAGGGCACCTCGACGGCGACGAAGCCCTTCGAGAGCAGGTCGATCGTCATGCCGGTCTCGACACCCCAGCCCCGCGCGAGCGGCGTCGCGGCCTCGAAGGCCTCACGGGTCAGGCAGCGCATCCCCGACAGCGGCTGCGTGGGCGTCCACCCGGTCATCGCCTGGATCGAGCGGCGCGCGAGGCCGACGACGATCCCCCGGCCGCCCGCACCCGGCTGCGGCGGCAGCAGCGCGATCGCGACGTCGGCCGCACCCTCGAGCACGGGCGGCACGAGCGGTGCGGCGTTGACCGCCGACTCGCCCAGGTCGCCGTCGAGGAACAGCAGGAGGCGCGCCGGCCGGTCGTCCGTGTCGCGCATCGCGACGACGGCGGCGCCCGTCTCCATGGCCGCGGCCTTGCCCCGGTTGTGGGAGTGCCTGACGACGACGGCGCCGGCCTCGCGCGCGACGTGCTGGGTCGCGTCCTCGCTGCCGTCGTCGACCACCAGGACGAGGTCGACGTGCGGGATGGCTCGCGCGGCTCGGACGGTCGCGGCGATGCGGCGCGACTCGTCCTTCGCGGGGATCACGACCGCGACCCGCTGCTTGGGGGCGGTCGACGCCTGGTCGCCGCGACGTCTGGCTGGCACGGGCACCACCCTAACGAGATATCCGGGCGCGCGTCATCGCCGACCCATCGCCGACCCAGTGCCGGGTCAAGCGCCGGTCATCCTCGCAGGGAGGAACGGCGTGCGCACGCCGACGCACGCCGTGCGTCAGCCGCGTCAGCCTGCCGGGCCCGTCAGCGCAGCGTCAGCTGGCGCGCCACGAGCCCGGCGCGCGCGCGGCGCTCGTTCGCGTCCAGGGGCCCCGTGACGGCGAGCGCCTCGGCCAGGCGCTCGCCCAGGCGCTCGGCCGGCTCCTCGACCTCCTCGGCCTCCGTGCCGGGGGCAAGATCCCAGACGGGCACGAGGATGCCGCAGGAGCGGAAGGCGCCGATGAACTTGCCGAGGGAGCCGTCGTCGCCCAGGCCCGAGCGGCGCTGCGCGTGCAGGCGTGCGAGCGCGTCGAGGAAGTCCTGCTCGTCGTGCGGCATCGCCCACCGCAGGTACTCCCGGTCCCCCATGCGCGCCCAGTAGGCCGCGTCGACGGAGGTGAGGCGCCGGGTGGGGACCACCGTCTCGTTCATGCGCTCGAGCGAGGCGAGGACGTCGGGGGTGAGCTCGGCGTCGGCCGAGGTCCAGTAGTCGAAGCCGTCGTGCACGGTGACCTCGAACGGGACCGAGAGGTCGAGGACGTCCTGGAGGCGCGGCCCGGGCTCGGGCAGGGGGGCGGACGTGATCGGCGTGCCGGCGGGCAGCTCGAGCGCGCGCAGGAGCAGGTCGGCGAGGTCGCGCGACGCGTCCCCCGAGCCGGCGTGCTGCTGCAGCGCGATCATGATCGTGCCGTCGCCGCGGTGCAGCGCGGGCCAGGCCATCGGCAGGACCGTCGTCACGACGACGTCGCGGGCGCCGTACTCCTTCGTGGTCCGGGCGGTGGCGGTGGCGGCGGGCACCACCTCGCGCATCGCCACCCAGTCCGGCTCCCCGGGAAGCCCCTCGAAGGGACGCAGCACGAACTCGACGGTCGCTCTCCTGGCCATGGCGCACGAGCCTACCGGCCGCTCGCGCGCACCCCGTGCGCCGAGCGTGCGCTCGGTGCGAGGATCGGGCCATGCACCCCCGCGCCGGAACGCCCGCCCTGCCCGAGGACCTCATCGACACCGACGCCGTCGTCGGCGCGTACTACGACCTGATCCCCGACGTGCACGACCCGGCCCAGCAGGTCGTGTTCGGCACGTCCGGCCACCGCGGCTCGAGCCTGGACGCGGCCTTCAACGAGGCGCACATCATCGCCATCACGACGGCGATCGTGGAGTACCGGCGCAGCCAGGGCACCGACGGCCCGCTCTTCCTCGGGCGCGACACGCACGCCCTGTCCCTCCCGGCGTGGCAGACGGCGCTCGAGGTGCTCGCCGCCGCCGACGTCGAGGTGCACGTCGACGCGCGCAACGGCTTCACGCCGACGCCCGCCGTCTCGCACGCGATCCTGCTGCACAACGGCGCCGGCACGGCCCAGGGCGTGCGGACCGTGGGCGGCGCCGCGGGCGCCGGCGCCACGGGAGGCACGGGCCTGGCCGACGGCATCGTCGTCACGCCGTCGCACAACCCGCCGCGCGACGGCGGCTTCAAGTACAACCCGCCGCACGGCGGACCGGCGGGGTCGGACGCCACCGGGTGGATCGCCGACCGCGCCAACGAGCTGCTGCGCTCGGGCCTGGCCGGCGCGCGCCGCGTCAGCCTCGAGCAGGCGCTGGCGGCCCCGACCACGCGCAAGCACGACTTCATGTCCGCGTACGTCGCGGACCTGCCCAACGTGCTCGACATCGACCTGATCCGCGCGAGCGGCGTGCGCATCGGCGCCGACCCGCTGGGCGGCGCCGCGGTCGAGTACTGGGGCGAGATCGCCGAGCGCCACGGGCTCGACCTCACCGTGGTCAACCCCGCGGTCGACCCCCGGTGGGCGTTCATGACGCTCGACTGGGACGGCAAGATCCGGATGGACTGCTCCTCCCCGTCGGCGATGGCCTCGCTCGTCGAGGGCATGCGGCCGGCCGCCGACGGCACGACGGCGTTCGACGTCGCCACGGGCAACGACGCCGACGCCGACCGGCACGGCATCGTCACGCCCGACGGCGGCCTGATGAACCCCAACCACTACCTGGCCGTCGCGATCAGCTACCTCTACGGCGGTGCGCGCCCCGGCTGGGCGCCGGATGCGGCCATCGGCAAGACGCTCGTCTCCTCGGCGCTGATCGACCGGGTCGCGGCCGACCTCGGCCGGCGCCTGCTCGAGGTCCCGGTCGGGTTCAAGTGGTTCGTGCCCGGCCTGCTGGACGGCTCGGTCGGCTTCGGCGGCGAGGAGTCCGCCGGTGCGTCGTTCCTGCGGCACGACGGCACGGTCTGGACCACGGACAAGGACGGCATCCTCCTCGCGCTCCTCGCGGGCGAGATCACGGCGCGCACCGGGCGCTCGCCGTCCCAGCTGCACGCGGAGCTGGTCGAGCGGCACGGGCAGTCCTGGTACGCGCGGGTCGACGCGCCCGCGACGCGCGAGCAGAAGGCCGCGCTGGGGTCGCTCCGGCCCGAGCAGGTGACGGCCTCGACGCTCGCCGGCGAGGAGATCACCGGGCGCCTGGTCGAGGCGCCCGGCAACGGCGCGCCGATCGGCGGCCTCAAGGTCACCACGGCGAACGCCTGGTTCGCCGCGCGTCCGTCGGGCACGGAGGACGTCTACAAGGTCTACGCCGAGTCGTTCGTCTCGCAGGAGCACCTCACGCAGGTCCAGGCCGCGGCCCAGGAGCTGGTGACGCAGACGCTCGCGGGCTGAGGCGCCCGGCGTCGGGCGCGCGCCTCAGCGCAGGACGGCGCCGCGCAGCCGCTCGTGGAAGACGTCCGCGGGCACCGGTCGCGACCACAGGAACCCCTGCCCGGCCGTGCACCCGAGCATCTGGAGCGCCTGCGCCTGCTCCTGGGTCTCGACGCCCTCGGCGACCAGCGCGAGGCCGAGCGAGTCGGTCAGGCGCACCAGGGTCGTGACGATCGCCTGGCTGCGCACGTCGTCGAGCATGCCGGCGACGAAGCGCTGGTCGACCTTCACCATCGAGATGGGCAGCTCGATGATCCGCGTCAGCGGGCTGTAGCCGGTCCCGAAGTCGTCCGCGGCCAGCCCGATGCCCGCGCGTCGCAGGGTCGCGAGGTCCGCGAGCAGCGCCTCGCTGACCGTGTCGAGCTGGGTCTCGGTGAACTCGAGCACGAGCCGCGCGGGCGGCAGACCGGTCTCCGCCAGGACGCGGTGGACGTCGGCCACGAACCCCGGCACCTCGAGCTGCCGGGCCGAGACGTTGACGTGGACGGCGGGGGTGACCTCGGCGACGCTCTGGGGCCACGCGGCGGCGAGCTCGCACGAGCGGCGCAGGATCCACGCGCCGAGCTCGGGCATCAGCCCGCAGGCCTCGGCGACGTCGAGCCACGCGCCCGGTTCGAGCAGCCCGCGCTCCGGGTGGCGCCAGCGCACCAGCGCCTCGGCCGCGACCGTGGCGCCGTCGCGCAGGTCCACGACGGGCTGGAGGTACATCTCGAGCTGGCCCAGCTCGAGAGCACGCCGCAGCTCCGCCTCGACGCGCACGGCGCGGACGGCGCGCGCCCGGTGCTCGTCCGAGAACGTCACCGCGCGGCGCTTGCCGCCCGCCTTCGCCGCGTACATGGCGGCGTCGGCGTCGCGCAGCAGGTCGTCGGCGCTCGCCCCGGGACCGCCCCAGGCGATGCCGATGCTCACGCCCACCGTGAAGCCGTGACCGCCCACGACGATCGGTGCCGAGAGGCCCGCCAGCACGGCCGACGCGAGCTGCTCGACGTCGGCGCGGTCGCGCGCGCACCGCCGCAGCACCACGAACTCGTCGCCCCCGAGGCGTGCCGCGAGGTCGTCCGGGCCCAGGAGGGTGCGCAGGCGCTCCGCCACCCGGACCAGCACGCGGTCGCCCTCCGTGTGCCCGGCCGAGTCGTTGACGTCCTTGAAGTCGTCCAGGTCGCAGAACAGCACGGCGACGCCCGGGCCGCCGTCCGCCTCGTCCGGCGGCAGGGCGGCGACCGCCGCGTCGATCTCGCCGTGCAGCCGGGAGCGGTTGGCCAGCCCGGTCAGGCTGTCGCGCTGCGCCTGGGCGGTGAGCCGCTCCTCGGCCGCGCGGCGGGCTGTGACGTCGACCATCTGCGCGACGAACAGGTTCTCGCCCGCGCTGGCCGCCAGCGGCGACAGCGCGACGTCGACCCACAGGTCCCCCGCGGGCGTCGCGACGGCGACCTCACCGTGCCAGCCCTCGCTGGTCCCGGCCAGCATCTCCCGCACGCGTGCCGCGAGCTCGTGCCGGTCGGGCTCGGCGAGCAGGGCCGTCCACGGCGCCCCGACCAGGGCCGCGGGGTCGCCGGCGAGCATGCGCGCGGCGACGTCGTTGAGCTGCACGACGTCGAGCCCACCCTCGGCGTGCGCCCCCTCGCCGGGGCCGTGGGCGCCGTCGCACAGGCGGAGCATCGCCATGCCCACGAGCGAGTCGCGGAAGCCCTGGCGGAACAGCCGCTCGCTGGCCTCGCTGCGTGCGAGCGCCGCGCGCCGCTGCGCGATCGACACGGCCAGCGGCAGCGTCACCAGGGCGCAGCACACCAGGTACGCCTGGACCAGGGACGCCGTGGCGGTGCTCGTCGCCCCGAACTCGGCGGCGAACGGACCGCCGTCGAAGCGGCTGAACGAGGTGACGAGCAGCGCGACGACGATGAGCTCGACGCTGACCACCTTGACGCCGAAGCGCAGGGCGCCCCAGACGAGCAGGGGCATCGTGAGGAACGAGACGGGCAGCCCCTGGCCGGGGCGGAAGATCACGACGATCGCCACGCAGACCGCGGCGAGCTGGGCCGCGGCCTCGAGCCGGCCGGCGCGTCCGGTGCCGCCCGGCGCGCGCATGCCGAGCGGCAGGGTGAGCAGGAGGGCGGCCCCGTGGCTCGCCACCACGGTGCGGGCGGTGACGAGGAACCCGGCGCCGTCCGCGAGCAGCTGCGTCAGCCCCGCCCCGACGCCCATGACGAGGACGCCGGCCGCCGTCGCGCCGACCAGCCGGAAGAGGTCGTCGAGCGTGGCCAGGCGCGGCCTGCCACGGCGCGTGAGCAGGGCGGCCACGACGGCGCTCTCGAGCGCGTTGCTCGCGCCGTAGCCCAGCGCCACGTGCCACGGGCGCCCCACCGCCAGGTTCGCGAGCGCGCTCATGATGACGACGGACGCCACGACGACGGCCCGCCGGTCCCGCGGTGCCCACATCAGGGCGATCGTGGCGAGGCCGGCCGCGGGCCACCAGGCGGCGACGCCGTTGTCCGGCGGCGCGAGGACGACCGCGAGGTAGGAGAGGCCGAAGACGCCCGCCGCGATGGTCAGGACTCCCAGCGGGCCGTAGGCGACATCCGGGGCGAGCAGCCGGCGTCCCGGGCGAAGGCGACGCGACGCAGGCCGGAACACGGCGCTCCCTCCCCGAGCACGCATCGTCGCGGCCGGCGGGGCGCGCGACTGGCTGGATCTTCCCACGGGCGGGGTGGCGGTCGCGCGGAGTCGACCGGGTGAACGTCGCGGTCCGTCGGGCTGGGAGAATGACGTCATGCTCCAGCCGTACCGCGCGATCCTCGCGCGCCCCGGGGCCGCCGCGTTCTCCGCGGCCGGCGCCATCGCCAGGCTCCCGATGTCGATGGTCGGGATCGGCATCGTCCTCATGGTCTCCGAGGTCTACGGGTCCTACGGCCTCGCGGGCCGGATCTCCGCGGTCCAGGTGATCACGCACGCCCTGTGCTCGCCCCAGCTCTCGCGCCTCGTCGACCGCTTCGGTCAGGCCCGCGTCATGCGCCCGGCGCTCGTGGTCACCGCGGTCGGCATCGTCGGCCTCATCGTGCCGACGCTCCTCGAGGCCTCGCCCCTGTACCTGTACGCCGCGGCCGTGGTCACCGGTGCCGCGGGCGGCTCGGTCGGGGCGCTCGTCCGGGCCCGCTGGTCGCACCTGCTCCAGGACCCGCGCGAGATCCACTCCGCGTACTCGCTCGAGTCCGCCCTCGACGAGCTGGTGTTCATCGTCGGGCCCGTGCTCGCCACGGTCCTGGCGACGTCGGTCAGCCCCGTCGCAGGGCTGGTGGTGCCCGTGGTCGCCGTCCTGGTCGGCGGCACGTGGTTCTTCTCGCAGCGCGCCACCGAGCCGCCGGTCGTCGTGCGCGAGGAGGGCGTGCACCACCCGTTCGTGCTGCGCTCGGGCGGCATGGTGGTGCTCGCCGTGGTGTTCGTGTTCATGGGCGCGATCTTCGGCGCCACCGACGTCGCCACGGTCGCCTTCGCCGAGGAGCAGGGCAACAAGGGCGCGGCCGGCCTCATCCTCGCGGTGTTCGCGGCGGGCTCGCTGCTCGCGGGGCTCGGCTACGGCGCACGGCACTGGACCAGCCCGCTGTGGCGCCGGTTCGCGATCGGCATGGTCGCCCTGGCGGTGGGCGTGACCCTGTTCTTCTTCGTGACGAACCTCGCGGTCCTCGCCGCGGTGATGTTCGTCGTCGGCCTGACGATCGCGCCGACCATCATCAACGGCAACGCCCTGGTCCAGCAGCTGGTCCCGCGCGGTCAGCTCACCGAGGGCCTGACCTGGGTCGGGACCGCCCTGGGCGTCGGCGTCTCCTTCGGCTCGTCGATCGCCGGCGCCCGGATCGACGCCGCCGGCAGCCACGCCGGGTTCCTCGTGGTCGTGGTCTCCGGTGGCCTGGCCGTGGTCGCCGTGCTCGCCGCGAGCGGCACCCTGCGCCGGGGCGAGGCCCGCTACGTGGCCCGGACCGCGGCGAGCGCGACGGACTGAGGGACCGGGGCCTCAGGCCCCGACGTACGCGGCGAGGTGCTGACCGGTGAGCGTGGACCGGGCGGCCACGAGGTCGGCCGGCGTGCCCTCGAAGACCACCCGGCCCCCGTCGTGCCCGGCGCCCGGGCCGACGTCGACGATCCAGTCGGCGTGCGCCATGACCGCCTGGTGGTGCTCGATGACGACGACGGAGGTACCCGCGTCGACCAGGCGGTCGAGCAGGGCGAGGAGTTGCTCGACGTCGGCGAGGTGCAGCCCGCTGGTCGGCTCGTCCAGGACGTAGACGCCGCCCTGCTCCGCCATGCGCGTCGCGAGCTTGAGGCGCTGGCGCTCGCCACCGGAGAGCGTCGTGAGCGGCTGGCCGAGCGTGACGTAGCCCAGGCCGACGTCGTCCAGGCGCCGCAGGACCGCGTGCGCGGCCGGCGTGCGCGCGTCGCCCTCCGCGAAGAAGGCCTCGGCCTCGCGCACGGACATGGCGAGGACCTCGCTGATGTTGCGCCCGCCGAGGCGGTACTCCAGGACGGCCGCCTGGAACCGCCTGCCCTCGCACTCCTCGCAGGTCGCCGCGACGCCGGCCATCATGCCGAGGTCCGTGTAGATGACGCCCGCGCCGTTGCACACCGGGCAGGCGCCCTCGGAGTTCGCGCTGAAGAGCGCGGGCTTGACGCCGTTCGCCTTGGCGAAGGCCTTGCGGATCGGCTCCAGCAGGCCCGTGTAGGTCGCCGGGTTGCTGCGGCGCGAGCCCTTGATGGGGGTCTGGTCGACCGACACCACCCCGGCGCCCGGTGGCATCGAGCCGTGGACGAGCGAGCTCTTGCCCGAGCCCGCGACGCCCGTGACGACGCACAGCACGCCGAGCGGGACGTCGACGTCGACGCCCTTGAGGTTGTGGGTCGTCGCGCCGCGGATCTCGATCGCGCCCGTCGGCGTGCGCACCTGCGCCTTGAGCGAGGCACGGTCGTCCAGGTGACGTCCCGTCAGCGTGCCGCTCGCCCGCAGTCCCTCGAGCGTGCCCTCGTAGCAGATGGTCCCGCCGGCCGAGCCGGCGCCGGGCCCCAGGTCGACGACGCGGTCGGCGATCGCGATCGTCTCGGGCTTGTGCTCGACCACCAGCACGGTGTTGCCCTTGTCGCGCAGCTGGAGCAGGAGCGCGTTCATGCGCTCGATGTCGTGCGGGTGCAGGCCCGCCGTCGGCTCGTCGAAGACGTAGGTGACGTCCGTGAGGGACGAGCCGAGGTGGCGGATCATCTTGGTGCGCTGCGCCTCGCCGCCGGAGAGCGTGCCGGCGGGGCGGTCGAGCGAGAGGTAGCCGAGGCCGATCTCGGCGAACGCGTCGAACAGGTGCTGCAGGCCCGCGAGCAGCGGGGCGACCGAGGGCTCGTCGAGGTCGCGCACCCACTGGGCGAGGTCGCTGATCTGCATCGCGCACAGGTCGGCGATGTTCTTGCCGCGGATGCGTGAGGACCGCGCCTCGGGGCTCAGCCGGGTGCCGTCGCAGTCCGGGCACGTCGTGAAGGTCACGGCGCGCTCGACGAAGGCGCGGATGTGCGGCTGCATCGCCTCGACGTCCTTGGCGAGCAAGGACTTGCGGATCTTGGGGATGAGGCCCTCGTAGGTGAGGTTGATGCCCTCGACCTTGATCTTGGTCGGCTCCTTGTGGAGCAGGTCGTCGAGCTCGCGCCGGGAGTACTCGCGGATCGGCTTGTCCGGGTCGAACAGGCCGCTGCCGGCGAAGATGCGGCCGTACCAGCCGTCCGCGCTGTAGCCCGGGATCGTGAACGGTCCCTCGTTGAGCGACTTGGCGTCGTCGTACAGGGCGGTGAGGTCGATGTCCGTGACCGATCCCATGCCCTCGCAGCGCGGGCACATGCCGCCGAGCTGGTGGAACGTCGCCTTCTGCGCGCGCGGCTGCCCGGACCCGCGCTCCACGGTGATCGCGCCGCTGCCCCGCACGGACGGCACGTTGAACGAGTATGCGTTGGGCGAGCCGATGTGCGGGTCACCGAGCCGGCTGAACAGGATGCGCAGCAGCGCGTTGGCGTCCGTGGCGGTGCCGACCGTCGAGCGGGGGTTCGCGCCCATCCGCTCCTGGTCGACGATGATCGCCGTCGTGAGGCCGTCCATGAGGTCGACCTCGGGCCGCGCCAGCGAGGGCATGAACCCCTGCACGAAGGCGCTGTACGTCTCGTTGATGAGGCGCTGCGACTCCGCCGCGATGGTGCCGAACACGAGCGAGCTCTTGCCCGAGCCGGAGACGCCCGTGAAGACCGTGAGGCGCCGCTTGGGGATCTCCAGGCTCACGTCGCGCAGGTTGTTGGTGCGCGCCCCCTCGACGCGGATGAGGTCGTGCGTGTCGGCCACGTGCGGGTCCGGACCCATGGTGCCTCCTCGGCGACGAGGGTCACACGCTAGCGAGCGGGCGGCCTGGGGGTCGAGGAGGACGGGCGTCGCCGGGCCTCAGCCGACGGTCGTCCCGAACGCCGCGCCGAGCGCGTACGTCACCGCCGCGGCGCCCGCCCCGATCGCGAGCTGGCGCAGCGCGCGCCGGACGGGCGGCCCGCCGGAGATGAGGCCGACGACGGCACCCGTCCCGAGCAGGGCGACGCCCACCGCGACCATCGCGGCGACCAGCGCCGTCGTGCCCTCGAGCCCGAGGAGGTAGGGGATGACGGGCACGGCGGCGCCCGACGCGAAGAACCCGAAGCTCGACAGGGCCGCGCCGACGTCCGAGCCGACGACCTCGCGGTGGTCCGTCGCCGGGTGGTCGGCGTGGAACTCGGTGCTGGCGGGCCCGACGAGGGCGATGTCGGCGAGCACGTCGTCGGCACGCTGCTGAGCCTGCTCGGGCGTCATGCCCCGCGCGCGGTAGACGAGGGCCAGCTCGTTGGCGTCCACGTCGAGGTGGGGCAGCGCGCGGCCCGCCTCGGCGCTCGGGGTCGAGGCCGCGAGCAGCTCGCGCTGGGAGCGGACCGAGATGTACTCCCCCGCACCCATCGACAGCGCACCGGCGAGCAGGCCGGCGAGTCCGGTGACGAGGATGGTCGCCTGGCTCGTGCCCGCGGCGGCGACGCCGATGACGAGGGCGAGGTTCGACACCAGTCCGTCGTTGGCGCCGAAGACGGCCGCGCGGAAGGTGCCCGAGAGGCGGTTGCGACCGCGCGCGGCGAGCGACCGGACCACCTCCGCGTGGATCCGCTCGTCCGCCGCCATGGTCGGGGTGGCGTCCAGGTCGCGCTCGTAGGTCGCGCGCGCCTCGGCGCGCTGCGCGAGCGCGAGGACGAAGACCGAGCCGAACCGGCGCGCGAGCCAGGCGAGGACCCGGAACCGCACGTCGCCCCGGCGCGGGGGCCCGACCTGGGCGCCGAGCAGCTCCTCCCAGTGGGCCGCGTGCCGCCCCTCGGCCTCCGCGAGCGCCAGCAGGATCTCACGCTCCTCGCCCGTCCGCCGCGCCGCGAGCTCGCGGTAGACGGCGGCCTCGGCACGCTCGTCGGCCAGGTGGCCCCGCCAGCGCCGCAGGTCCGCGGCGGACGGTTCGCGCGCCGTCACGGGACCAGCCCGGCCGGGGCGAGGGTCGTCCCCGTCTCGCCGGGCGTCCGCAGGCCGACGTCGGCCAGCAGGTCGAGCGCGGCCCGGTGCTGGTTGAACGTGTACAGGTGCAGCCCGGGCGCCCCGGCGTCGAGGACGCCGCGCGCGAGCTCGGCGCCCAGCGCGCGCCCGATGGCGGTGCGCGCCTCGGGGTCCTGCTCGGCCTCGAGCGCCGCGAGGACGCGGGCGGGCACGGTCACGCCGCTGACCTCCTCGAGCCGGCGCAGGCGCCGGGGGTCCGTCAGGGGCACGACGCCGGGCAGCAGCGGCAGGCTCACGCCGGCCGCGCGGGCGGCATCGACGTAGGCGAGGTAGTGCTCGACCTCGAAGAACACCTGGGTGATCGCATAGTCGGCGCCCGCGTCCTGCTTCGCACGCAGCGCCACGAGGTCGCCGCACGACGCGGCCTCGGACGTCAGCAGCGCGGTGGGGTTGCCCGCGACGGCGATGCTGAGCCGGTCGTCACCGTGCAGCTCCAGCTCGACCGTGCGGAGCAGCTCGACCAGCTGGCTCGCCCGCGTGAGGCCGTGCGGGTCGGGCGTCCAGCCCTCGACGCCGGCGGGCGGGTCGCCGCGCAGCGCCAGGAAGTCGCGCACGCCCAGGGCGACCAGCTGCTGGGCGACCTCGCGCACCTCCCCGGGCGGGCTGCCCAGGCAGGTGAGGTGCGCGACCACGGGCACGTCGGTGCTCTCCAGGACGTGCCGGACGACGTCGCGCGAGCTGTCGCGCGACGAGCCGGACGCGCCGTAGGTGACCGACAGGAAGTCGGGCCGGGCGGCGGCGAGGTGCTCGATCGTCGTCCGCAGGGTCCCCGCGGACGCCTCGCTGCGCGGTGGGTACAGCTCGAACGAGACGGTGGGCCCGGGCCGGGCGAAGCGCTCGGGCAGGCCCGCGGGGCGGGGGGCACCGACGGCGCGGTTCATGCGTGCTCCATCAGGTGGCACTCTACGGCGCGGGCGTGGCGGGCGGCGCGGTGCTCTCACGGACCACGAGGTGGACGTCGAGGTCCATCCGGGTGGTGCGAGGGTTCGCCCCGTTCGCCAGCTCGAGGACGAGCCGGGTCGCGGCGTCGGCCATCTCGACGAGCGGCTGGTGGACCGTCGTCAGCGACGGCGCGATCCAGCTCGCGACGGGCAGGTCGTCGTACCCCACCACCGAGACGTCGCGCGGCACGTCCAGGCCGAGGTCGCGGGCGGCGCGCAGCACGCCCAGCGCCTGCAGGTCGCTGCCGGCGAAGACCGCCGTCGGCCGGTCGGGAAGGCTCAGCAGGGCGCGGCCCTGCTCGTACCCGCCGTGCACGTAGAAGTCGCCGTTGCGGATGAGCTCCTCGTCGACGGCGAGCCCGCCGGTCACGAGCGCGTCCCGGTAGCCGGCGATGCGCGCGCGGCTCGCCAGGGTCTCCGTGGGGCCGCCGACGACGGCGATGCGCCGGTGGCCCAGGCCGATGAGGTGGCGGGTCGCCACGAGCCCGCCCGTCCAGTTCGCGGAGCCGATCGACGGAACGCCGCCCTGCTCCTCGCCCACGGGGTCGAGGACGACGAACGGGATCGCGCGCGCCTCGAGCTGGGCGCGCTGGTCGTGGTCGAGGTCGGAGAACACGAGGATGACGCCGACGGGGCGGCGCGCCAGCACGCTGTCGAGCCACTCCTGACGGGGCGTGCGGTGGCCGCCGCACTCGGACAGGACCACCTCGACGCCGGTCTCGCGCGCGACGCGCTCGACGCCCTGGATGATCTCGAGCGCCCAGGGGCCGCCGAGCTCGTGGAAGACCAGGTCGAGCAGGCGGGGACCGTGCGGCGTCGTCGACCGGCGGCGCTGGTAGCCGTGCTCCTTGATGACCTGCTCGACGCGGGCCCGCGTCTGGCTCGCGACGTCGGCGCGGCCGTTGAGCACCTTCGAGACCGTCGGGACCGAGACGCCCGCCTCGGCGGCGATCTGCGAGATGGTCGTGCGTCGGCTGTCGATGACCGTCGCCTCCTCGTACCCGCTCGCGGCTCCGAGGCGTGACTCTACCCAGCGGCGCTGCGCAGCTTGTCCAGCAGCGGACCGGCCGCCTGCTCGAGGAACTCGTCCTGCTTCTCCTCGCCCACCTGGACCAGGGCGAGGTCGGTGAAGCCGGCCTCCCAGAACGCCGACGCGGCCTCGACGATCGCGTCGAGGTCCGGGCCGCACGGGATGGACGCCGCGACGTCCTCCGGGCGCACGAACTGCGACGCGCCCTCGAACGCCTCCGTCGTCGGCAGGTCGGCGTTGACCTTCCAGCCGCCGCCGAACCACCGGAACTGGTCGTGCGCGCGCGCCGTCGCTGCCTCGACGTCGGGGTCCCACGAGATCGGGATCTGGCCGATCTTCCGGGACGCGCCCGCGCCGTGCTCCTCGCGCACCTCGTCCCACCGCCGCAGGACCTTCGCCTCCGGCTCCGTGGTCACGAGGTGGTCGGCGAGCGGCGCGAACCGCTCGACGGACACGGCCCCCGAGACGGCGACGCCGATCTCGACCGGCGTCTCGGGCCGGTCCCACAGCACCGCCTGGTCCACCCGGAAGTGCTCGCCGTCGAAGGTGAGCCGTTCGCCGTCGAGGAGCAGCCGGATGATCTCGACGGCCTCCTCGAGCATGTCGTGGCGTTCGCCGACCGCGGGCCACCGCTCCCCGACGACGTGCTCGTTGAGGTTCTCGCCCGCGCCCAGGTTGAGCAGGAAGCGGCCCTCGCTGAGCACGCCGAGCGTCGCGGCCTTCTGGGCGACGACGGCGGGGTGGTACCGGATCGTCGGGCAGGTCACGTAGGTCATCAGCTCGACCCGGCTGGTCGCCTGCGCGACGGCCCCGAGCACCGTCCAGGCGTACGGCGCGTGGCCCTGGCTGTCGAGCCAGGGGAAGTAGTGGTCGCTCGAGACCTCGAAGTCGAACCCGACCCGCTCGGCGTCGACCGCGTGCCGCACCAGGTCCCGCGGCCCGCTCTGCTCCGTCATCAGCGTGTACCCGAATCGCATGGCACCAGGGTCACCCAGGGCGCCGCACCCCGCCCGCCGAACGCCCCCACCGCCCGCCGGCCCACCCCCACCCGCCGCCGGCCCACCCCACCCGCCGCCGCCCACCCCCACCCACCACCGGCCCACCCCCACCCGCCGCCGAGCACGTCCGTTCCGCGCGAGCACGTCCGTTGCGGCGGACGTCCTCACGTCGAACGGACGTGTTCGCGGGAAGGGCTGGGGCTGGGGAATGGGGCGGGGGTGGGCTTGGGCGGGTGGGGCGGGGGTGGGGGTGGGGCGGGGGCGGGGGTGGGGTGGGTGGGGTCAGGACCAGGGGGGTGGCGGGGTGGTGAGGGTGGCGCCGGTGGCAGCCGCCTCCTGGATCGTCAGGGCGACCAGGTGGTCCTGGCTGCCCTCGGCCAGGGGGTAGGGCGGCCCGGCCTCGTCGCGCACCCACGCGCGGCTCCGGTCGAGCAGCTCGGCGACGGCGATGTCGTCGTCGGCGAGGCGGGCGCCCTCGAAGCGGTTGCGGTGGACGACGCGGCCCTCGAACGTCAGGTGCTGCAGGTCGAAGCCGTCCATGTCCTGGCCGACGCCGGACTGCGTGCGCACGATCGGGCTCGTCACGACGGTCGTGGGGTCCACCCAGCGTGTGACGCGGTCGTCCAGCAGCTCGCCGTGGCTGCCGCGGACCAGGAGGCGGTCCACGCGCAGCGGGTTGTGCCACTGGTTGTCGGTGAAGTCGTAGAGCGCACTGCGGCCCCCGCCCCAGTCGAGCGTCGCCAGCACGGTGCTGCGCGAGACGGGCGCCGTCGCCCCCGTCCACCCGGCGCGGTCCTGCGGGTCGACGAGCGGCGCCTCGAGCCGCCGCGCCGTGACGGTCACCGGCTCGTGCCCGACGCCGAGCAGGCGCCGGATGACCGCGACCGCGTGGTACTGGTGCGTGGAGGAGATCTGGACGTGCGTGACCTCGCCGATCGCCCCCTGCCGCAGCACCGCGGCCCGCGCCTGGTGCCCGGGCAGGAACGGGCTGTGCTCGGCGACCTGCACGAGGCCGGACCCGCCGACGCGCGACCACAGGGCCCGCAGTCCGTCGGCGTCGGGGGCCGGCGGAGTCTCGGCGAGCACGGGCACCCCCGCGTCCACGAGGTCGGTGACCACGCCGGGCGTCACCGCCCACGGCACGGAGACGACGACGAGCTCCGGGCGCTGGGCGGCGAGCAGCCCTCCGACCGTGCGGTACGTCGGCACCCCCCAGCGCCGCTCGACCTCGGCGCCGCGCTCGTCGGTGCGCGAGACCGCGCCCACGAGGGTGAACCGTTCCGGCAGGAGCGCCGCCATGCGCCGGAAGAACTCGGCCCGCCAGCCCGTGCCGACGAGGGCGAAGCGCAGCGGGTGGTCGGGCGGGCCCGGGTCGAACGCCGAGGGCTGGATCGTCATGGGCCGATCCTGGCGTGCCCGGGGCGCCCACGCAGGACGCACCCGGCGGGCACCACCCCTTCACACGACTCCCGGGTGCCTCCCAGGTGGACCACGTACGCTTCGACGGTCCGCCTCGCGCGGACCTGCCGCGGGCGCGCTGACGCCGCGCGGAACCCGACGACGAAGGACTCACCCGTGCGCCTGCGCCTGGCCGCCGCTCTCACCCTCACGACCGCTCTCGTGCTCACCGGCTGCTCCGACAGCCCCGAGGAGGCCGAGCCGTCGCCGACGGAGAGCGCGGAGACCGACGCGGTCGACCAGCAGCCGGAGCCGACCGAGGAGGACGTCGCCGCGCTCGAGGCCGTCACCGTCGAGGGCCCGCTGGGCGCCGCGCCGACCCTGACCTTCGAGATGCCGTTCCAGGTCAGCGCGCCGGTCGCGCGCGTCGACGTCGAGGGCGAGGGCGCGCCGCTCGAGGAGGGGCAGCGCCTGACGCTCCAGTCGACGATCGTCTCGGGCGACGACGGCACGGTCCTCGGCTCGACGTGGGAGACCGGCGAGATCCAGACCCTGGTGCTCGGCAGCCCCGAGTACGTCAACGCGATCAACGACGTCTTCGAGGGCCAGAACGTCGGCGTGCGCGTCCTGTTCGCCGCGCCCGGCAGCGAGGCCACCGCCCAGTCCGAGGCCTTCCCCGCGACGCTCATGGCGATCGAGGTCGTCGACGCCGTCGACATCCCGACGCGCGCCTCGGGCGAGGCCGTCGAGCCCGCCGAGGGCCTGCCGACCGTGACGCTGGCCGACGACGGCGAGCCGGACATCGAAGGGCTCGACGAGCTCGAGGAGCCCAGCGAGCTCATCGTGCAGACGCTCATCCAGGGCGAGGGTCCGGCCGTCACCGCCGGGCAGAACCTCACGGTCCAGTACAAGGGCTGGCTGCTCGACGGCACCGTCTTCGACTCGTCCTGGGAGGAGGACCGCCCGCCGTTCGAGACGCAGATCGGCGTCGGCGCGGTCGTCGACGGCTGGGACCAGGGGCTCGTCGGGCAGACCGTCGGCAGCCAGGTCCTCCTGATCGTGCCGCCGAGCCTCGGCTACGGCGACACGGACCGCGGCACCATCCCGGCCGGCTCGACCCTGGTGTTCGTCGTCGACATCCTCGCCGCCGCCTGACGTCAGGGCGTGACGGTGGGCACGCCGTCGGACCACGTCAGCGGGAGCACGTTCATCCCGCGGTAGCCGGTGCCGCCGTACCAGGAGTGGAACACCAGGAGGTCGCTGCCGTCCGGTCCGACAACCACGTCCTGCCCGCCCGGCCCGACGTAGCGGCCGTCGAACGTGTCGGTGGTGAGCAGGGGGTCCTCGGCCTTGGTGTACGGCCCGAGCGCCGACGACGCCGTCGCGTACCCGGTCGCGTAGTTCTCGCCGCCGTAGTCGTTCGCCGAGTAGAGCAGCACGTAGGTGCCGTCCCGCTCGACGAGCGTCGGCGCCTCGACGAGGTCCCCCTCCCACGGCTGGTCCTGCTGGACCAGCCGCACGGGCTCGCCCACCAGGGCGGTGCCGTCGGGGGTGAGCGGCGCGATCTGCAGCCAGGTGTCCAGACCGCAGCAGTTGCCGTCGTTCTTCCACAGCAGGTACGGCGTGCCGTCCGCCGGGTCGACGAACGTCGACGCGTCGATGGCGCCGCCCTCCGCGTCCGGGCAGACGAGCATGCCGTCGCCCACCGGCTCGAACGGGCCCTGCGGGGCGTCGGCGACGGCGACGCCGATGCACTGGACCGAGGGCCGGAAGTTCGTGGCCGTGTAGTACAGGACGAACCGACCGGGCTGGATCTGGGCGACCTCGGGCGCCCAGGTCCGGCCCGGGATGACGTGCGCCGGCAGCTCCGGCAGGGCGTCGTCGAGCGCGGTCCACTCGACGAGGTCCGTCGAGCTGGCGACCCGCACGTTGCGCAGGTTCCCCTCGGTCGCGTACGCGTAGTAGGTGCCGTCGACCTCGAGCACGTCCGGGTCCGGGAAGTCGTCGTCGATGACCGGGTTGGCCGCGTGGGCGGGATCCTCGCCGGGACTGGGCGTCGGCTCCTCCGTCCCGACCGCGTCACCCGGCGAGTCACCCGCCGCGCCGCCGCAGCCGGCGAGCAGGACGAGGCACGCCGCGGCCCCGGCGGCCGCGACGCGACGGCGCACCGCCGTCATCCCTTGAGGCCCGAGCGCGAGACGCCCTCGATGATGAAGCGCTGCAGGAACACGAAGAGCAGCAGCACCGGCACGCTCGCGATGACGGCGCCGGCCATGAGCAGGTCGTAGCGCACGGCGTTGGCGGACTGCAGCGTGGACAGGCCGGCGGGCAGCGTCTGCAGCTCGGGGCTGAAGAGCACGTAGACCGGCCACAGGAAGTCGTTCCAGTTGGTGAGGATCGCCAGCAGCGCCAGCGTCGCGAGCGCGGGCCGCGAGAGCGGCATGACGACGCGCAGGAAGATCTGCACGGGGGTCGCGCCGTCGAGGCGCGCCGCCTCCTCGAGCTCGTCGGGGATGCTGACGAAGAACTGCCGCAGGAAGAAGACGCCGAACGCCGACGCCGCCGTCGGCACGATCACGGCGGCGAGGGTGTTGAGCCAGCCCAGCTCCCCCACGATGAGGTAGTTGGGGATGATGAGGATGACCGGCGGCACGAACAGCGTGGCGATGATCATCCCGAAGACGAGCCCGCGGCCCCGGAACTCCATGCGCGCGAGGGCGTACGCCGCCAGCGCCGCCGTGGTCACGACGATCGCGGCGTTGGCGAGCGCCGCCACGAGGCTGTTGGCGAACCACCGCAGCACGGGGGTGCCCGGCGCGCTGAGGATGGACTCGTACGCCTGCGTCGTGAACGGGTCGGGGATCCACGACGGCGGGATGCCGCCGGCCTCCCCGCGCGTCTTGAACGAGGTCACGATCATGAAGATCAGCGGGCTGACGAAGAGCAGCCCGAGGAGCACGAGCAGGACGTAGCGGACGACGACGCGCGCCCCGCCCCTGCCGCCGGCCTCGGGTCCGCGGGCCTTGCCGGAGGCACCCGCGCGCGCGGGCCGGGCGGCGACGTCGGCGCTCATGACGACTTCCTCTCGCGGAACAGCCAGAAGACGATGACGCTGAGGACCATGAGCGCGGCCGTGAGGACGTAGCTCATCGCGGCCGCCGAGCCCATCTGGTACTGCCGCAGCCCGACCTCGGCGATCTGGTAGATCGCGGTCCGGGTCTCGCGTCCGGGGCCACCCTGCGTGATGAGGTACGACTGCCCGAACATGTTCGCCGAGGCGATGATCGTGATCATGGTGATGAACACGAGGACGGGCCGCAGCCCGGGCACGGTGACGTGGCGGAACTGCTGCCACGCGTTGGCGCCGTCGACGCGGGCGGCCTCGTAGAGCTCGCGTGGGATGTCCTGCAGCGCCGCGAGGTAGATCACGGCGTTGTACCCGAGCGTCCACCAGACGGTGACGCCGACGAGCGCGATCCACGCGGCGGGTGTCGACGTGGTCCACGCGGTGTCGTCCGGCAGGCCGAGCCGGCCCAGGTAGTAGTTGACGAGACCGATGTTGTTGTCGAGGAGGTACCGCCACAGCACCGCGACGACGGCGACGCCGAGCACGTAGGGCGCGAAGTAGACGGCCCGGAACAGGTTGCGCCCGGGGAACTTCGTGTTCATGACCAGGGCCACGACCAGCGGGAGCACGAGCAGGAGGGGCACGCTCCCGACCGTGAAGATGGCGGTCGCCCGCATCGAGTTCCAGAAGTCCTCGAAGGGGATCGAGCCGGGGTCGAAGAGCGCGGCGTAGTTCTCGAGCCCGACGAACGGCTTGCCGGGCAGCGTGTAGTCCCACCGGTGCAGGCTGATCCACGCCCCCAGCACCACCGGCGCGATGACGAACGTGCCGAACAGCAGCAGGTACGGAGCCAGGAAGAACCACGGCGTGGCCTTCCCGTGCTTGGCGACGCCACGCCGCGGCGCCCTGCGGCCGTGCTGCAGGGCGTCCGCGGTGTCCCCGGGCGCCGCGACGCGCGTCGTCGTCACGTCAGCCCCCGAAGCTCTCGGCGTTCTCCGCCATGAGCTCGGTCGCCTGGGACTGCCCCTGCTCCAGGGCGGCACCGGCCTCCGCCTGGCCGAGGACGGCGTCGGCGACGGCCTGCTCCATGGTCTCGGTCGTCACCTGGCCGAGGCCGGGGATCGCGGGCAGGAAGCGGACCTTGTCCAGCAGCGCGGCGATCGGCTCCTGCGCCGTGCCGGCGAGGCCCTCCTCCTGCACCGACTCGCGCGCCGGGATCATCCCGGCCCCGGCCCAGTCGGCCGAGTGCTCGCTCATCCACGCGAGGAAGACCTGCGACGCGGCGAGCTTGTCCTCGTCCTGCGTCGCCTGCTTCGTCATGAAGAACTGGTGGGAGTTGGCCCAGAAGGCCTCCTCGTCGAAGATCGTGGGCACCGGGGCCAGGGCGTAGGGCATGCCCGACTCCTCGAGGTCGTTGATCTGCCAGATGCCGTCCCAGGTGATCGACGTCTCGCCGTTCTTGAACGCGACGTACTGCGAGTCCTGCGCGACGTCGGAAGGGCTGTAGCCCTCGTCGACCATGCCCCGCATCCACTCCAGCGCCTCCACGCCCTCGGCGCCGCCGAAGGTCGCCTCCTCCTCGCCGTAGGCCCCGCCGCCGTTCTGCTGCAGCAACGTGAGGAACATCAGGTGGCCCGGCCAGCGAGCGGGCATCCAGAAGGGCTGCTCGTAGCCCGCGGCCTGGAGCGCGTCGAGCGCCGCCATGAAGGACTCGCCGTCCGTCGGCGGCTCCGTGATGCCGGCGGCGGCGAAGTGCTCGGTGTTGTAGAACATCGCGAGCGAGTGCACGTCAAGCGGGATGCCGTAGCGCTGGTCGTCGTAGATGCCGGCCTGCCAGACCTCCTCGCTGAAGTCGTCCTCGGTGAGCTCCAGCTGCTCGGCGACGGCGTCGAGGGGGACGATGACGTTGCGCGCGGCGTTGGTCGCGAGCTGGTCGAGGTGCATGACGCCGACGTCCGGCCCCTCGCCCGCGTTCACGGCGGCGGGCACGCGCTGGTAGAAGTCGGCCCACTGGATCGTGTTGGGGACGATGGTGATGTTGTCGTGCTCGGCCATGAACTGGTCGACCATCTCCTGCATGAACGGGCCGTCACCGCCCGTGAAGCCGTTCCAGTAGGAGAGCTCGATGTCGGGGCCGGTGTACTCGCCGGTGAACTCGGCGGACTCGCCGTCACCGCCGCCGGCGGCATCCTCCGGCGTCATGCCGCCGCCGCAGGCGGCGAGCACGAGGGCAGCCGAGGCGGTCAGGGCGCCGGCGCCGAGCCGACGTCGACGGGTGGGGGTCGTGGTTCTCATCGTTGAGCTCCTCGTCAGGTCGACCGGCCCGACGCAGCGCCGAGCCGCTCCCGGTAAACCTTGTACCGCCGTTCATACCTCACCCCGGTAAACCTTGTACAGGGTGGGTGGTAAACCTTGTAGCGATCGTGCCGATGTCGCTACTGTCACCCCGAGCCCGGCGGCCCGCCACCGGAGGGCGGCTCGAGGCGGCGGTGCAGGACCAGAGGGAGGTGGCGCCGTGGCGCGCACCCGGCTGCAGGACGTCGCCGAGCTCGCGGGCGTCTCCATCAAGACCGTCTCCAACGTCGTCAACGGCAAGGGGACGATCACCGCCCAGACGCGCAGCAGGGTCGAGGACGCGCTGGCCCGGCTGCAGTACCGGCCCAACGTCGCGGCCCGCCACCTGCGGCGGGGCAACAGCGGCATGGTCGCGGTCGCGCTCCCCGAGCTCACGCAGCCCTACTTCGCCGAGCTCGCGTCCGAGCTGGTGCGCGCCGCGAAGCGCCGCCACCTCACGGTCCTGCTCGCGCAGACCGAGGGCCAGGCGGCGTCCGAGCGCGCCATCAGCGACGGCATCGACATGCCGCTCATGGACGGCCTCGTGCTGAGCCCGCTCGCGCTGACCGCCGAGGACCTGCGGCACCGGGTCGACGACACACCCCTCGTCCTGCTCGGCGAGCACCTGGGCGACGAGGCGGCGTTCCCGCACGTCGCGATCGACAACCGCGCCGCGGCGCGGGCGGCCACCGAGCACCTCGTCGCGCTCGGCCGCCGCCGGGTCGCCGCGATCGGCGCGAAGCACGCCGGCGGGCCGGCGGACGCCACGCCGGCCGAGACGGCGACGCTCCGGCTGGAGGGATACCGCCAGGCGCTCGACGCCGCGCACCTGCCCTGGCGGCCCGAGCTCGTCGGCGCGGTCCACGACTTCCACCGCGCCGACGGCGCCGACGCGATGCGCGCGCTGCTCGACCTCCCCGAGCCGCCCGACGCCGTCTTCTGCTTCAACGACCTGCTCGCGCTCGGCGCCCTGCGTGCGCTGCAGGACCGCGGGCTCACCTCGCCGGGCGACGTCGCGGTCGTGGGCATCGACGACATCGAGGAGGGCCGCTACTCCGTGCCCACGCTCACGACCGTCGCGCCCGACAAGCGCGCGCTCGCCGAGGCCGCGATCGACCTGCTGCTGGACGGCCCCCGCCCGCCGGGTGCCGCCCAGGTCGTCGTCGGGCACCGGCTGGTGGTCCGCGAGAGCACCGGCGCACCGACGGGCGAGGGGACGGCGCCATGAGCACGACGGCGGCGCTGCACCTGCGCGCGAGCCAGGGTGACGGCACCTACCCGCGGCCCCAGCTGGTCCGCCCGGCGTGGGCGGACCTGTGCGGGACCTGGGACTTCGCGGCGGACCCCGACGACGTCGGCCGCGACGAGCGCTGGCACGACGTCGCGCCGGGTGGCGCGGGCGAGGCCGGCACGGGCGGAACGGGCACGGGCGGCGCGGGCGCCGACCCGTTCACGCGGCGCATCACGGTGCCGTTCCCGCCGGAGTCCCCGGCGTCAGGCATCGGCGACCCGCACTGCCACGTCGTCTGGTACCGGCGCACGCTCACGGCCGCCGACCTGGAGCGCGCGGGCTTCCGCGCCCAGGGCGAGCGCCTCCTGCTCCACCTGGGCGCCGTCGACCACGCGGCCGACGTGTGGCTGGGCGGCGTGCACCTCGGGCGGCACGTCGGCGGGCAGACGCCGTTCAGCGTCGACGTCACGCCGGTCGTCGCGGCGCACGGCCCCGGCCTGGCGCTCGTGGTGCGCGCGGAGGACGACCCGCTCGACGTCGCGCAGCCGCGCGGCAAGCAGGACTGGCAGCCCGAGCCGCACTCGATCTGGTACCACCGCACGACCGGGATCTGGCAGCCCGTCTGGCTCGAGGCCGTCCCGCGGCTGCACGTCGCCGAGCTCGCCTGGCGCACCGACGTCGCCGCGGGGGCCGTGCACGCGACGGTGCGGCTCGGCGCGCGGCCGCGCGAGGCCGTCGTCGTGCGGGTGCGCGTGGCGCACGACGGGGACGTGCTCGCGGAGGGCTCGGTGCGCACCGACGAGCGCGACGTCCGGCTCGCGGTGGACCTGCCGACCCAGCACAACGGGCAGCGGCACGAGGAGCTGCTGTGGTCGCCCGAGCACCCCACCCTCCTGGACGCCTGGGTCGAGGTGCACCCCGCGGCCGGCGGCGCGCCGGGCGACGTCGTCGCGTCCTACCTCGGGATGCGCAGCGTCGCCGTCGCGCACGGGGCCTTCCTGCTCAACGACCGGCCCTACCCCCTGCGCTCCGTGCTCGAGCAGGGGTACTGGGAGGAGAGCCACCTCGCCGCTCCGAGCCCGCAGGCGCTGCGGCGCGAGGTCGAGCTCATCAAGGAGCTCGGCTTCAACTCGGCGCGCGTGCACCAGAAGGCGGAGGACCCCCGGTTCCTGTTCTGGGCGGACCGGCTGGGCCTGACCCTCTGGGGCGAGACGGCCAACGCCTACGCGTTCTCCGCGCGGGCGGTGCAGCTGCTCACGACCGAGTGGGCCGAGATCGTCCGGCGGGACCTCTCCCACCCGAGCATCGTCACGTGGGTGCCGCTGAACGAGAGCTGGGGCGTGCAGCACATCGCCCACGACCCGGCGCAGCGCCACTACTCGCTGGGCCTGGCGCACCTCACGCGCGCGCTGGACCCGACCCGCCCCGTGGTGTCGAACGACGGCTGGGAGCACACGGACTCCGACATCTGGTCGGTGCACGACTACGCCGCGCGGGGCGAGGAGCTGCGGGAGCGGTACGGGACGCCCGAGGCGGTGCGGGCGCTGCTCGGCGGCATCGGCCCGGCCGGCCGGCGGATGCGCGTCGTCGACGTCCCCGACCGCGGGCAGCCGGTGATGCTCACCGAGTTCGGCGGGGTGAGCTACGCGGGCGGGCGCGACGACGCCTGGGGCTACTCGACGGCGACGTCGGACGAGGACTTCGAGGCGCGCATCGGGGACCTGCTCGACGCCGTGCGCGCGTGCGCGCCGCTCGCCGGGTTCTGCTGGACCCAGCTCACCGACACCGGGCAGGAGACCAACGGGCTCCTGCACGCGGACCGCACCCCGAAGCTGCCGGTCGAGACCCTCCGCCGCCTGGTCACGGGCGAGCAGTAGCCGAACGGGCACGAACGTGACCCAGCGCGGAGCGCCGTCCCCACCGCGGAGCGCCGTGCCGACCACGGAGCCTCGTGCCATGCCGTGCGCGGAGCGTCATCCCCACCGCGGAGCGTCGTGCCGCGACACGCCGGACTCGGACCCACCGCGGAGCGTCGTGCCCCGACACGCCGGCGTGTCGCGGGACAACGCTCCATTCAGGGCGGCACGGCGGCACAACGCTCCACACCCGACCGTGCGGCGGCACGATGCTCCGCGGTCGCGTGCGGTCGCGCGGCGCGGGTCAGCCCTGGGACAGGCGGCGCACCGCCTCCGTGAGGACGTCCGGCGCGCACGCGAGGTTGAGCCGCACGTGGCCGCGGCCCTGCGCGCCGAACATCGGCCCCGGGACCAGGGCGACGCCGGCCGCGAGCGCGCGCTCGGCCGGGTCGTCCCCCCACCCCGCGTCCCGGAAGTCGAGCCACGCGAGGTACGTCGCGTCGGGCACGCGGTAGCGCACGGCCGGCAGGTGCTCGGCGAGCAGGTCCGCGAGCAGACGGCGGTTGGCGTCGATCGCGGCCAGCGCGCCGGCGAGCCACTCCTCACCCGACCGGAACGCCGCCGTGCTCGCGTGGAGCCCCAGGATGCTCGTGCGCGTCCCCACCTCCTCGGGCATCGCGTCGAGCAGCGCGAGCGAGCGGTCGGACGCCCCGACCATGAGCGCGCACTTGGTCCCCGCGACGTTCCAGCCCTTGCTCGCCGCGGTGACGCACACGCCGACCTCGCGCGCGTCGTCGGACACGTCGAGGAACGGCGTGAACGACGTCGGCGCGTGGACCAGCGGACCGTGGATCTCGTCGCTCACGACGACGACGTCGTGCTCGCGCGCGATCGCGGCGAGGCGCCGCAGGTCGTCCGCCGGGTGCACGACGCCGACCGGGTTGTGCGGGTGGCACAGGAGCATCGCCCGCGCACCGCCGGCGAACGCCCGCTCGAGACCGTCGAGGTCGAGCGCGGGCGTGCCGTCGCGGTCGACGAGCGGCACGTCGACGCGCACCGCCCCCGCCTCGTCCGCCAGGTCGGCGAACGGCGGGTAGACCGGCGGGGTGAGGACGACGCCGTCGCCCGGGTGCACCGCCTGCCGCAGCGTCTCGACGATCGCGACGCTGACGTCGGTGGTGGTGCGCACGGCGGCCGGGTCCGGGCACCAGCCCCACGTGCGCTCGGCGAAGCCGGCGAACGCCGCGGGCAGCTCACCGGGCCCGTGCACGTAGCCGGTGTCCGACGCCTCGACCCGCTCGACGATCGCCTGCCGGACGGGCGCGGCCAGCGGGTAGTCCATCTCGGCGACGAAGAGCGGCAGGACGTCGGCCGGGTACGCCGTCCACTTCTCGCTGGTCCGGGCGCGCAGGACGGACAAGGGCTCGGCGTGGACGTCCATCCGCCCAGCATGCCCGACGCCGGGCTTCGACCACCCCGCCCTGGCCCGCCGTCCCGCGGGCCCCGCTCCGCGCCGGCCCTGCCGGCCCGCCCGACCCGCCCCGCCGGTCCGCCCGCCGCCGACACCCAGGTTCTGGCACCGATCCATGCGTCGCGGCACCCGGATCGGTGCCAAAACCGGCGACGCGGGAGCGCGGCTTGCCTAGGGTCGGCCGGATGGTGACCGAGGGGTGGATCGAGCATCGGCGGGCCGGGGACCGGGAGCTCGTCGGGTGGCTGCGGCCCGAGGGTGACGGCTTCGTCGCCGTCGACCGGCTCGGCCACGACGTCACGGGCGTCGTCGACTGGCAGGAGGGCGAGGAGGCGCTCGAGGAGCGCGGCCTGCACTGGCTCGCCGACCTGTGGCAGCTGACCCTCGGCGACGGCCGGACGCTCCGGGTCGCGATGGTCGAGGTCAGCCCCGAGCGCGTCGTCGTCAAGCTCGACGACTTCGGCGCCGTCGGGGTCGAGATGCAGACCTGGACCCTGCCGTTCCCGGCGCCGCCGACGCTGCGACCCTTCGCCGGCGACCGTGGCCTGCTCGACGCCGACTGGTCACCGCCGACTCCCTAGGTCCCGACTCGCCCGGCCCTGCCCGGCCCTGCCCTGCCCGGCCCTGCCCCGCGGTTTTGGCACCGATCCGTAGGTCGCGGCACCCAGATCGGTGCCAAAACCGCGGGGGGGGGGGGGGGGGGCTTCCCGGCGGGGCCGGGCGGGCGCCGCGTGGCGCCGGCGGCCCCCCCCCCCCCCCCCCCCCCCCCCCCCCCCCCCCCCCCCCCCCCCCCCCCGGGGGGAGGGCGGTGGGGATGCCGGTCGGCGCCGGGAGGAGTAGCAAGGAGCGCATGACCGACGACGCGCCTCTGCAGCCCCTCCCCGACCCGGGGTTCACGCCGGCCGACGACGGCGGCGTCGAGCTCGGCAGCGAGGCGGACGAGACCGAGCCCCCCGGTTCGACCGACCCGGACGCCCCGCTCGACGGCGGCGCGTCACGCGTCGGCAACCCGGAGAAGGACCCGCAGGACTGAGTACCGACTGACGAGTCGATGACCGGGCCGCTGCGATGCCGCGGCGGCCGGCGCACCGCGGCCGGGACGGGGACGACGTCGCGCGCCGTCCCCGTCCCGCCGCCGCGGCTCAGTCGGCGGTGATCCGCAGGTAGTCGAAGCGCGCCGTCGCCGGGTCGCCGCCCTGGTTGCCGTGCGCCAGGAGCCCCACGCGCACGTCCGTCCCGACCGGGAACGTCCACACGCCACCCGCCACCCACGTGACGCCGTCGGTGCTGGTCAGCGCCTGGACCTCACGCTCGCCCGCGTCGTCGGTGCGGTGCACCAGGCGCAGCCACGTCGTGTCCGACGGCGGCCCGACGATCGTGCCGCCGTACTGCGTGCGCCCTTCGTACGGGATCTCGTACCCGAACTCCGTCTGCCGCGTGTTCCAGATCGCCACGTGCGACAGGCGGGCGAACAGGTCGTCGTCGGCGTAGGCGATGATGCCGGCCTGCTGGTAGTTGCGGACCTCGTCGATGCCGAGGTCGACGGTCACCCGCGTCTCGGCGGTCCAGTCCCCGTCCGGCACCTCGCGGAGCAGCAGCCCCGCCGTGCCGCCGGGCCCCGTGAGGTCGGTGGGCTCGACCTGCCACACCAGCTCCCCACCCTCGACCGTGACGGCCGGGTCGCGGAGCGCGGTCCAGCCCTCCCCGAGGCCGTCGTCGAACTCCGCCGCGTCGACGACCGGGCCCGTCGCGGGCAACGGCACCCGCTCCGTGACCGGCGCCGCGAGCGGCACCGCGCTGAGGTTGTCGACGTGGACACCCGCGCCGCCCGCGAGCGCACCCGCGGAGCCCGCCGTGCGCGTGCCCCGCGGCAGCTCGAGCCGGACGACGGCGAGCGGGTCACCCAGCCGCGCCTGGCTCAGCTCCGCGGTCGCGACGCCGCCCGAGACCTCGAGCGCGATCGAGTGCCACGTCGCGAGGCCGGTGCCCGGCGCGACGGGCGCCGTCGCCCGCGCGTCGCGCCCGGGCCGCCGGACCTCCACGACGAGCTC
>NZ_JACEXH010000172.1:0-6617 GCF_014525465.1 Actinotalea sp. JY-7885
GCGTCGGTGCCCTCGTCCGCGCGGAGCGCCGCCGCGGCCGCGGCCTCGGCCTCCCCGGCCGCCACGAGCGCCGCGACCCGGCGGGTCTCGCCGCGTCGCGCCTGGAGGGTGTAGAGCACCGGGACCACGATGAGGGTCAGCAGCGTCGAGGACAGCAGGCCGCCGATGACCACGAGGGCCAGCGGGCGCGAGATGAACGCGCCGCCGCCCGTGATGCCCAGCGCCATCGGGACGAGCGCGAAGATCGTCGCGGCGGCCGTCATGACGATCGGCCGCAGCCGCTTGCGCGCGCCCTCGGTGACCGCGTCGGCCAGGCTGCGCCCGCGCTCGCGGTACTGGTTGATGAGGTCGATGAGCACGATCGCGTTCGACACCACGACGCCGACCAGCATGAGCATGCCGATCAGGGCCGGGACGCCGAGCGGCGTGTCCGTGACCAGCAGCGCGATGAGCGCGCCGGTCGCGGCGAACGGCACCGACACCAGCAGGATGAGCGGCTGCACGAGGCTGTTGAACGTCGCCACCATGACGATGAAGACGATGGCGATCGCGAGCACCAGCGCGAGCCCGAGGTCCGCGAACGCGTCCTCCTGGTCCGCCGCGACGCCCCCGAGCGTCACGCTCGCACCGGCCGGCAGGTCGAGGTCCGCGACGGCCTCGTCGAGCGCCGTGGAGAGCGTGCCGATGTCCTGCCCCTCGGGCGTGACGGCGACGGTGGCGCTGCGCTCGCCGTCGACCCGGGTGATCGCCGACGGCACCTCGACGACCTCGACCTGCGCGACCTGGCCGAGCGTGGTCATGCCCTGCGCACCGGTCAGGGGCAGCAGCGAGAGCTGCTCGACCGTCGTGGCCGGTGTGCCCAGCTCAGCACGCACCGAGACGGGACCGTCCCCCAGGTCCACGGTCCCCACCGGGATCGGGTTCATGGCGCCGGCGACGGCCTGCGCCACCTGGCTCTCGGTCAGTCCGGCGCGCGCCGCCGCGTCCCGGTCGATCGTCACGTCGACGATCTCCTGGTCGCTGCCGAGGTTGCTCGTCGCGGCCAGCACGCCGTCGACGTCGGCCGCCGCCTCCTGCACGAGCTCGGCGGCCTCGGTGAGCGCCTCGAGGTCCTCCGCGGTGACGACGAGGTCGACGGTCGAGCTGCCGAAGGCCGCCTCGCCCCCCGAGACGGAGACGTCCGTCGTCCGCTCGCCACCGAGCCCGTCCACGGCCTGGCGGACCGACTCCTGGGCGGCCACGCCGTCGACGTCGGGGTCGAGCGTGACGGCGAAGGACGCGGAGAGCCCGCCGCCACCGCCGAAGACCGCGGCCAGGCCGCCACCGCCGACGGTCGTCTGGACCGTCTCGACCTCGTCGAGCGCGCCGAGAGCCTCCTCGATCTCGCGCGCCGCCTCGTCCTGCGCCTCGAGCGAGGTGCCCGGCGAGAACTCCTGCGTGACGGTGACGGTGTCCTGGCCGGTGTCGCCGAGCAGGTTCGTCTCCAGGCGCGGGACCAGCGCCAGCGTGCCGGCGAGCACGACGACGGCGACGCCGAGCGTGACCCACGGGTGGCGCAGCGACGCCGCGAGCGTCGGCACGTACGCGCGCTGCCACAGTCCGCGCCGCTCCTTGGCCTCGGCCTCCTCGCGCGCCCGGTCCAGGGCCGCGCCGTCGACCGAGCGGGGGGCACGGATGAACCAGTACGCGAGGACCGGCACGATCGTGAGCGCGACGAACAGCGAGGCGCCCATCGCGATCGCGACGGTCATCGCGAACGGCCGGAACAGCTCGCCGACCATGCCGCCGACCAGCCCGATCGGCACGAACACCGCGACGGTCGCGACGGTCGACGCGGTGATCGCACCGCCGACCTCGCGCACCGCCGTGAGGATGGCCGACGTCTTCGCCTCGCCGTACGACAGGTGCCGCTTGATGTTCTCGATGACGACGATGGAGTCGTCGACGACGCGGCCGATCGAGATCGTCAGCGCGGCCAGCGTGAGCAGGTTGAGCGTGTACCCCGTGACGCGCATGACGGTGAACGCCACGAGCAGCGAGAGCGGGATGGAGACGGCCGAGACCAGCGTCGATCGCAGCGACGCGAGGAACAGCAGGATGACGACGACGGCGAACACGAGCCCGAGCAGGCCCTCCGTCGCCAGGCCCTCGATGGACTCCTCGATGAACGGGGCCTGGTCGAAGACCACGCTCACGCGCACGTCGTCCTGCTCCAGGACCTCCCGCACCTCGGCGATCGCGTCCTGCACCGCGTGGGAGACGTCCACGGTGTTGCCCGCAGGCGTCTTGGTGATGGCGACGGCGAGCGCGGGGTCCCCGTCGAGCCGGGAGAACGACGTCGCCGCCTCGACGCCGTCGACCACCTCGGCGACCTGGGACAGCGCGACGACCCCGCCGGTCGCCGTCGTGAGCGGCAGCGCCGCGAGCTCCTCGACGCTCGCGAGCGGGGTGCCCACCTCGACGGAGAAGGTCTGGTCGCCGTCCGAGACGGTGCCGGCGGGCAGCGTGACGCCGTTGGCATCGAGCACGCCGAGGACCGCGTCGGGGGTCACGCCCAGCGCGAGCATCGCCGGGACGTCGACGTCGAGCGTGATCTCCTGCGCGGCGACGCCCGTGACGTCGACCGAGCGCACGTCGTCGATCTCCTCCAGGCGCGGCACGAGCACGCCCTCGACCGCCGCCGCGAGCGCCGCGTCGTCGGCGCCGCCGGCGACCGCGAGCTGCACCACGGGCAGGTCGTCCACCGACCCCGTGACCACCTGCGGCTCGACGTCGGCCGGCAGCCCGCTGCGCGTGCCGGTGACCGCGCTCGTCAGCTGCTGCGCCGCCAGGTCCATGTCGGTGCCGTACTCGAACATCACCGTCGTGACGGACAGCGCGGTGGAGGACGTCGAGGAGATCTCCTCGACCCCCCGCACGCCCCGCGCCGCGAGCTCGACCGGCTCGGTCACCTGCTCCTCGACGACGTCGGGCGACGAGCCCGGGTACACCGCGAGGACGACGGCCGCCGGCACCTGCACCGACGGGATGAGCTCCTGCTTGAGGGCGCCGAGGCTGACGACCCCCAGGACGGTGACGGCCACGGTGATGAGCGCGGTGACGGCGCGCATGCGCAGGGAGAGCCGGGCAAGACGGTGCACAGGGGGTCCTCGGGACGAGCCGGTGGGGGGCGACCGCGTCATCGCGGGTGCTCAGCCTACGTTCGCGCGCGGGCCTGCCGCGCAGGTCGTAGAGGCCCGGATGAAAGTCATCCGTGGGTAGGACGGCCCCGCCTCCGGGCCCGCCCTAGTGTTCCCAGCGTGACGACACGGAGTGCCTCCCCCGCCCGCATCACCCACTTCTCGGAGTCGGTCTACACCGTGCAGGGGCACGGGGTGCACACCGCCTTCACCGACCTCGTCGCGGCACAGCGGCGCCTCGGGCACGACGTCGTCGTGAACGAGCGCGGGCGCGACGACGTCCTGCACGTCCACACCGTCGGCCCCACCAGCCTGCGCCGCATGCTCGTCCACCGCGGGCTGCGCGTGGTCTCGGCGCACGTCACCCCCGGCTCGCTGCGCGGCAGCCTCAACGGGGTCGGCCTCTACGGCGGCGTCTTCACCGCCTACCTGCGGGCCTTCTACAACCACGCCGACGTCGTCATCGCGGTGAGCGACGGCGCCGCCGCCGAGGTCCGCGACATGGGGGTGCGCACCCCGGTGGTCGTCGTGCCGAACGCCGTGGTGTCCGAGACCTTCCGGCCCACCCCGCAGGGCCGCGCCGACGCCCGCGCCGCGCTCGGCGTCGCCGACGGCGAGTTCGTGGTCCTCGGCGTGGGCCAGCTCCAGCCGCGCAAGGGCATCGAGGAGTTCGTCGAGTGCGCCCGCCGGATGCCCGACGCACGGTTCGTGTGGCTCGGCGACTGCCTCTTCGGCGCCATGTCCGACGGGCGGTCGCGGATGCGCCGGGCGGTGGCCGACGCGCCGGCGAACATGGACTTCCCCGGGCGGAAGTCCCGCGAGGAGGTCGCGCGCTACTGCTGGGCGGCCGACACCTTCCTGTTCCCCTCGCACCACGAGACGTTCGGCATGGCGCCCGTCGAGGCGGCCTTCGCCGGCCTGCCCCTCGTCCTGAGCGACCTGCCGGTGTTCGAGGGCGTCTTCGGCCGCGACCACGACGCCTATCTCTCGGCGGGGTCGGTGGACGGCTACGTGGCCCACCTCACCGCGCTGCGCGACCACCCCGCCCTGCGGCGGGCGGCCGGCAGCCGCGCCGCGGCCGCCGTCACGCGGTACGACGGCGACCACGTCGCCGCCCGGGTCGTGGACCTGTACGGGCACTGGACCGAGCACTCCTCGCGCCGCCCGGTCGCGGCGCGCCAGCTCCAGCCCGTGGGCTGAGCACCCGTCGTCACGCGGCCCCGGTGGAACAGGCGGGCGCGCCGCACGGTTGACTGGGGCGATGCGCTGCGACTACCACGACACCACGCTGTGCCGCTCGTGCACGCTGCTGGACCGGTCGTACGAGGACCAGCTCGCGGGCAAGGAGGCGCACTGCCGCCGGCTGCTCGCCCCCTACGTCGGGACGGGCACGGCGTGGCTGCCGCCCGCGCGCAGCCCGGAGCAGGGCTTCCGCAACAAGGCGAAGATGGTCGTGGGCGCGACCGCTGACGAGCCGACCGTCGGCATCCTCGACGCCGCCGGGCGCGGCGTCGACCTGCGCGAGTGCGGCCTGCACACGGCCGGCATCCGCGCCGCGCTCCCCCACCTCGCGGCGTTCGTCACGCTCGCCGGGCTCGTGCCCTACGACATCGCCGCACGCCGCGGTGAGCTCAAGCACGTCCTGGTGACGGAGTCCCCGGACGGCGAGCTCATGGTGCGCTTCGTGCTGCGCTCGCAGGAGCCGGTCGCGCGCCTGCGCAAGCACCTGCCGGCGCTGCTGTCCGTCGTCCCAGCGCTCCGCGTGGCGTCGGTGAACCTCCAGCCCGAGCACAAGGCCGTGCTCGAGGGCGAGCGGGAGATCCTCCTCACCCCGGAGTCCGCCCTGACGATGCGCCTCGACGTGGCCGGCGGCGGGGTCCCGCTGCACGTGCGACCGCAGAGCTTCTTCCAGACCAACACGCCCGTCGCGGCCGCCGTCTACGGGCAGGCGCGCGCGTGGGTGACCGAGCTCGACCCGCGGACGATGTGGGACCTGTACTGCGGCGTCGGCGGGTTCGCCCTGCACTGCGCGGACGGCACGCGCGACGTCGTCGGCATCGAGACCAGCGTCGAGGCGGTCGCCAGCGCGCGGCTGAGCCGGGACGAGGCCGGCCTGGCGGGGGTCCGGTTCGAGGCGGGCGACGCGACGGCGTTCGCCCTGTCCGCGCGCGACGTACCGGACCTCGTGGTGGTCAACCCGCCGCGGCGCGGGGTGGGGCCGGACCTCGCGGGCTGGCTCGAGGCCTCAGGGGTGGCGCACGTCCTGTACTCGAGCTGCAACGCGGTGACGCTCGCCAAGGACCTGGAGGCGATGCCGTCCCTGCGCCCGCAGCGCGTCCGCCTGCTCGACATGTTCCCGCAGACGTCGCACTACGAGGTCATGACCCTCCTGGCCCGTCGCTGAGGCCGGCCGTGCCGAGGCTGGTCTCGAGGAAGTCGGCCGCGCGGTCCTGCGCCTCCGCGGTGAACGCGTGCGGGCCCGGGAGCACCGCCTCGTCGTAGCGGCCCGGGGCCCCCGTGAACCGCGTGCGGAGCTCGTCGTGGGCGGCGCGGACGCCGTCGGGCGGGAAGAGGGCGTCGTCGGCGAAGGACAGCACGAGCAGGTCGTGCGCGAGACGCCCGGCCGCCAGGTCCGGCAGGCCGTACCGGCCCAGCAGGCCGGGCGTGGTCAGCAGCCACGAGTGGGCGTCCGCGTACGCGGGCAGCAGCGCCTGCGTCGTCGTCATCATGGCCACGACGACGGCCGCCCTCAGGTCCGGGTCGAGGGAGGCGAGCGCCGCGGCGCGCCCGCCGCCACCGGAGAACCCGACGGCGCCCGTGCGCGCCGGGTCGAGCCCGGGCAGGGCGCGGAGGACCGCGAGCGCCACGAGGTCGTCGTGCGCGACCACGCCCGCGAACGAGGTCCCGAGGGTCCCCGCGGTCTTGGCCACGACGTGCTCGTGCGCCGCCGCCGCGGCGTCGTAGCGCTGCTCGTCGTCCGGGACGACGCCGTCGGCCGCCCAGGCCAGCTCGGCGCCCCGCACCGGGCCGCGCAGGCTCACGGGCAGCGGGTCCAGGTCGAAGCGGCGCGACCCCCACGCGAAGGTGTCGTGCGCGAGCACGACGGCACCGCGGCGGGCGAGGTCCTGCGCGAGCGCGCGGCCGTCGTACAGGTCCCGGCGCAGCCGCTCGGCCGCCGCCGAGGGTGTCGGGGTGCGCACGAGGCGCTCCGCTCCGATCGCCTTGACGCCCGCGTGGCAGTGGAGCACCAGCACACCCGGGCGGGGCGCGTCGGACGCGTCCTGCGGCCGCACGACCCACGCCGCCGTCGGCGGGCCGAAGCCGACCCACCACTCGACGCGCTCCGTCGTGACGCCGTCCGCCGTCCACGAGTCGACGACCCGCGGCCGGGGGGTGGCGCGCGGCGCGGGCACGCCGAGCGCCGCCGCGACGTCGCCG
>NZ_JACEXH010000173.1:0-6570 GCF_014525465.1 Actinotalea sp. JY-7885
CGGCCAGCCCGCGCCCTGCGGCACACCCGCCGCTACGACGGCCCCGCGCGGCGCAGCGGCGGGCGGGAGCGGCGCAGGGGCGGGGGGCGGCGGTGCCGAGGGCGGCGGCGGGGTCGGTGCGGGGTCCTGCGGCTCGTGCTCGCTCATGGTCGACAACCTAGGGATCCCCTTCTGACCTGCGGCGACGCGGATCTGGCGGGTTCTGTCGAGGTGTGGTGCCGTGCGTGCAGATCCTGGCCCAGGTGTGGACGTCCCGCGAAGACGGCGTTCGGCCTCGCCGCGCGTCGGCGCTGGCCCCTGTGGAGTCGGCGGCTCGGGCCGACCGACGCGGGCGCCGGTCCGAGGGCGCGTCGGTGCACGAGCAGCGCGGGTCAGGGCACCGGGGTGGGTGGCGGTTCCGTGCGCCGCGCGTTGCTGGAGTGACGGCTGGTGCTCCTGCGACTCCCACGGGGCCCTTCAGCCACACGCCCACCGTCGGGCGCACGGAAGCACCACGAGCGTGCGGCCGGCGGTGGCGGTGGCGGTGGCGGGGCGGTTGGCCCGACGCGCGAACGCGGCCGGACACGGAAACGGCCCCGCACCCGAGGGTGCGAGGCCGTGAACGTGAGCCGCCTATCCCCCCTGACCATGGTGACGTCGACCTCGCGGAGCACGCGCTCGAGGCTGCCCATGACGCCGTAGACGCCGCTTCGAACGTCTTGCGCACCGGTGACGCCCCGGCAGCGCTCGCCGCAGCCCGGGCCGCAGTGCGCTCCGTGCTCGTCGCCCAGGCTGCACGCACCGGGTGCTTGCCTCCACTTCCAACCGGTGCATCTCCAGCTGAACTCGATGAGCTGCTGCGACAGAGCACGCGCAGCTCAGCGCTCTCAGCGCGCGTCGGGGACTTCGACAGCGTTGCTCTGACCGCCGGTGACGATCCGATCGTGACCGCATGGGTCGTCGACCTCGCCTGGGCCGTCGTCGAGGCTGGGCGCACCGCAGACGCTTGAGTACACCCAGTCGGTTCACGCATTCGAGGGGCGTTTGTCCACAATCGTGCCCTGCCCATGGCCGGGAGCGCGCGCAGGACAGTACAAATGGCCGAGCAAGCGCCTGCAACAGGGGGAAGAACTATGCCTGGTGTCTTCAATGCTGACGCGGACCTGATCCGTGCCGCCGGCAGTCGCGTCACCGAACTGGCCGACGGCCTGCAAGGGCTCGATCGGTCCGCCATCCTGGCAGGACGCGATGCGTACCAATGCCCCGTCGTGCGGGATGCGGCGAGCACCGCAGCAGACCGATGGGCCTACGCCGTCGAGCAGATTGCCGCTGAACTCGCAGGCCATGGGGCGGCGCTCATCGCCTCAGCTAACCGCTACGACGAGGTCGACCTCGACGCAGCCTGCTACCTGAACGACCCAGGACTGGCGCCGTGAGCGAACTCGAGGGCTGGCCAGACCCGGCCTCGCTGGTTCAAGGCGCACCCGGACCGATAGTCGCGGACGCGGACGTACTGAACCGTCTGGCCGGAACCGTCGAGAGCCTCGTGGACGTCGCCTACGGAGCGGACGTCGGCGACTGGTCAGGGGACGCAGCAGACGCGTACGCGAACGCGATACATGAGACGCGCCTCAAAGCGCTCAAGCTCTCTGACTCCTTCCGCGAAGCTGCCTCCGCACTGAAGTCGCACGCGTGGACGCTCGAGTGGGCGATCGGCCAGGCCGACCTCGCGGTTGCCAAGTACAACGCCCCGTCCGCCGCTCCCGTCACCCCGGGGGTCATGACACCAGCACAGGCGGCTGCGCACGACATCATGAATGCCGCCCACGACGGGGTCCGACAGTCCGCTACCCGCACCGCTCGGGTGCTGCGGGACCTTGCTGACCTGCTCCCGTACCGCCCCACCTTCTGGAACCACCTCGGGCACCACTGGGCCGAACTCGTCGGCGGGACCGCAGAGGCTGGCAAGGACCTCATCGTGTTCGCCTGGGACATGAACGTTGCGTCGCTGATCCTCGACCCCTCGGGTTGGGGCGCGCATAAGCAGCAACTCCTTGCAGGTCTTGGTACTGCCCTTACCGACCCCGTAGCGTTCGGTAAGGGAGTTACCGACTGGGACACGTGGATGACCAGCCCCGCGCGCGCCATCGGGCACCTCGTACCGGACGCCCTCATCGGCATAGCTACGGCAGGGTCCGGCGCTGTTGCGGTCCGGGGATCCCGCGCGGTCGCAAACGCGGCGGCACGGTCGGTGGATGACGTCGCAGAGACGGCTGCCGGCGCTGCCACCCGGCGCGCGGATGACGCGGCGGAAGGCGTCCTGGACGCCACAGGGAGGCGCCAGTACACCGCAGACGAGCTCGCGACCCCGACACCCGGTGACGGGCCTGTGATCTTCCGCGTGAAGGACTCGATGACGAGCGAGGAAGTCGGGCAGATGCTGGACTATGTCGACGAAGGGAATCGAGTGCGGCTCGAAGGCGGCCTGTCAGAAACGGGACGGGTTTCGACGGAAGGCGACCTACGACGCGCGGCGAACGCGGAGGCGTCGCTCGAACGGGCGCGGGCCAGTGCTGCGGGGTCCCCGTACCAAGGTGTGGCCGGCCACCTCCCCGATCCCACATGGACGAACCGGCCGGGATCGGAGAAATGGGCCGACGAGACCATAACCGTGAACAGCTCGCTAGGCGGTCAGGCCGGCCACTACCCCGTCGGCTACAAGCCGACCGTCTTCGAGCTAGTCGAGCGCTCTGCAGGGAATCCAGTCATCAGGTTGCCTGACGGGGCCCCCGCGATTCAACTCCCCGACGGCTCACGGGTGGCACGATGAGCACCATGAACGATGCAGCCGGCGCAACCGCGGCTCCCAACTGGAGGGCGCTGCTCGGGGAAATCGGTCTGACACGGATGCGGCTCGACGAAGCGGCGCCGCAGGTCTACCCACTCACCATTCCGCACAAGGGCGCCACTTCTGACCAGCTCGCCGGGGCCGAGGGGCGACTCAGGCATGCCTTGGATCCGATCCACCGCGAGTTGCTCACCTACGCCAACGGGTGGTCAGCGATGTTTGTGGACACTGACCTGCTGTCCACCGAGCAGCTTGGTGCGGACGGCCTCTGGGAGCAGACACGTGACCTCCTCAAGGACCTAGAGGAGGACTGGCCGCCGGGGTACCTTCCGCCGGTCGACCAACTTGAGATCATCGGTGCGAGCACTGTAACCAGCGACCTCTTCCTGTTGTGGACGGCTGGGCCTGTGACTGGCGGCGGGCGACCCGTGCTATGGCTTGGGGCCGGACAGATTGTTCAGCAGTGGGCCAACGTCGCGGACTTCATGTGGTCTGTGCTGGCGTACACCCGCAAGACGCTCGACGACGTACTCGCGAAGCGCCCCCCCTTCGACCGCCTGTAGTTGACTGGAGCCCAGGCGCTGAGCGGGTGCGCGGGCCGTGTGGCACCACCCATCACCACCCTTGCTCGTCCGGCCAAGGACGACCTGCAGTAGCCCTAGAGGCGCGTCACCGCCCAGCAGTGTCCAGCTCCACGAACCACCCGTGGCGCTCGAGGACTGCCGCGGCGCGTGGTCAGGCAGCCGCAGGGATCACGAGCCCAGCCTGTGCAGCACCTTCGTGCCTGTCACCGTGACCACCCGTCGAGATCTGTCCCGGGTGCGGCCGCACGACGTGGACCCTGCGGGAAGTTTGGGTCAGCACCGCCTGGCCCCTCACCGGCGCCCAGGGCCCACGGCACCGTCAGCCGCCAGCCAGCGTGCCTGCTGTGGGCGCAGGGACGGGTCGTGACCGACCTCACCGGCGCGCAGCTCAAGGTCACCGCGGCGCAGCTGGTCGGCGTGCTGGGCGCGGAACATGACCAGCATCCGCCCCACGATCCGCACCCGGTGCAGGAGGACGAGCACCTCCGGGTTGCCGGAGATCAGGGCGTTGGCGTGCACCCACGCGTCCAGGTCGCCCAGGCGCACATGCGCCCAGTGCATAGCTTGCGCGGCGCGCATGAGCGCTGCGGTCGACGGTTCGCCGGCCAGTTCACGGTCGGCGGCGCTCAGCGGCGCGGTCACGGACTCCAGGCGCTCCCATGCGACCGTGATCGGGACGGTCCCGGGGGGTGGCGGCTCTCGCTGAGCATCAAGCCCAGACCGCCACTGGCCACATACTGGCCACGCCGAAGAATCACACCGGATGAAGTAACGGCCCCTCCCCGCGTTTCCGCAGGTGAGGGGCCGAATCTAGCGCGAGCCGCCTATCAGAATCGAACTGATGACCTTCTCATTACGAGTGAGACGCTCTACCGACTGAGCTAAGGCGGCGCGCCCGCCGAGGCGAGCGGGCCCTACTGTACCGACCGCGGGCGCAGGCTCCAAAGCGAGAGCGGCACCGTCATCGGGGGGTCAGCACTCGAGCCCGTCCTCGGGCACCGTCCCGTCCACCAGGTAGGCGTCGACGGCGTCCTCGACGCACGCGTTGGAGCGGCCGTAGGCCGTGTGGCCCTCGCCCTCCCAGGTGATGAGCACGCCCGAGTCGAGCTGCTCGGCGAGCGCGACGCTCCACTCGTACGGCGTCGCGGGGTCACCGGTGGTGCCGATGACCAGGATCGGCGCCGCACCGGCCGCGGCGATCTCCTTCCGCTCCGCCTCGGACTGGAACGGCCACGTCTCGCATCCCACGGCCATCGCGAAGTGACGGCCGAAGGTGGGCGCCTGCGCGGCCACCTGGTCCGCGAACGCGACCATCTCGTCGTAGCTGCGGTCGACGACCGGGTAGTCCAGGCAGTTGATCCCGGTGAAGGCGACCATCGAGTTGCTGAGGTAGGTGCCGTCCGGCGTGCGGTCGAGGTAGAAGTTCGCCAGCTCGAGCAGCGTCGCGCCGGTGTTCTGCTCCATGGCCTCGGACAGCGCCATGGTGAGCAGCGGCCAGGAGGCGTCGTCGTAGAGGGTCACGACGATGCCGTAGAAGGCCAGCGCACCGTTGACGGTCTGGCCGTTGCCGGCGTCGAGGGGCTTGCGCTCGGCGCGCTCGACCAGGGCCGCGATCTGCTGCTTGCCCTCGTCGACGGTGCCGGACAGCGCGCAGTCGCTCCCGGCGAGGCAGTCCTCGACGTAGGCGCCCAGCGCGTCCTCGAAGCCGATCGCCTGGCCCACCACGAGGTCGTCGTTCGACATCGCCGGGTCGAGCGCGCCGTCGAGGACGAGGCGGCCGACCTTCTCGGGGAAGAGCTCGGCGTACGTCGCGCCGAGGAAGGTGCCGTAGGAGAAGCCGATGTAGTGCAGCTCGTCGTCGCCCAGCACCGCGCGCAGCAGGTCCATGTCCTTCGCGGCGCTGACCGTGTCGACCTCGCCGAGCAGGGCGCCGGTCGCGTCCAGGCAGCCCTCGCCGAAGGCCCGGGCGGCCTCGCGCGCCGCGTCGACGTCGGCCTGGCTCTCGAGCGCGACGTCGGCCGTCAGGAACTCGTCGACGACGGGGTCGGGGCCGCAGTCCACGGCCGAGGACGCGGCCACGCCGCGGGGGTCGAAGCCGACGACGTCGTAGGCGGCCAGCACGTCGGCACCCAGCACTCCGGTCACGGCGTAGTCGAGGAACTCGATCCCGGACGAGCCGGGGCCGCCGGGGTTGATGAGGAGCGAGCCGATGCGCTCGTCGTCGGAGCCCGTGGCGAGCGACCGCTGCACGGCCAGCGAGATCTCCCCGGCGCCGACGTCGTCCCAGTCGAGCGGCGCGCGGACCGTCGCGCACTCGTACGCGCCGCACGTCTCCCACGAGACGTCCTGCTCGTAGAAGGCCTCGACGGTGTCCGCCGGCGCCGAGGCCGAGGGGGACGACGCCGACTCGGGCGTCGTCTGCTCCTTCGGTGCGACGCACGCGCTCAGCGCGAGGAGGGCGACCGCTCCCGTCGCGGCAGCGCGCAGTGCGCGGCGGGGGGCGGGTGAGGTCGAGCGGCGGCGGAAGGCGTGGAGCACGAGTCACACGGTATCCGCCGGGACCGACGTCCTGGCCTCCGGTCCGGACCCTCGCAGGCGTCGATCTGGTCACAACGTGCGTGACCCGACGCGCCGGGCGACTACCCCTGCGGGCGCAGCGCGACGGCCATCGCCTCCATGGCGAGCAGCGGGGCCACGTTCCCCTCCAACCGGGTCCGCGCCTCACCGATCGCATCCATGCGCCGGATCGTCTGCTCGGGCGTGCTGCCCGCCGCCAGCCGGTGGATCTCGTCGTGCACCGGGTTGACGAGGTCGACGTCGGCGCCGAGCTGCACCACGAGCACGTCCCGGTACAGCGAGAGCAGGTCGAGCAGGGTCCGGTCCAGGACGTCGCGCTGAGCCCGGGTCGCCCGGCGCTTCTGGTCGTCCTCGAGCTGCTTGACCTGCGAGCGGACCGACGGCGGCAGGGTCGCGACGCCGTCGGCGCCGAGGGTGTGCAGGAGCGCGGCCCGCTCGGCGGCGTCGCGGTCCTCGGTGGCGGCCTTCGCCTCGGTCGTCGCGACCTCGACGAGGTCGGCGGCCGCGAGCACGGCGTCCCCGATGCCGCGGATCTCCGCGGCGAGCCGCAGCGTGCGGGTGCGCCGCTCCCGCGCGGCCGGG
>NZ_JACEXH010000174.1:0-6461 GCF_014525465.1 Actinotalea sp. JY-7885
GGGAAGCCGGCGGCGACCGCGGCCGCGACGGCCGGGAGGACGCCGCGCACGGGCCGCAGGCGGCCGTCGAGCCCCAGCTCGCCGAGGTGCACCCGGTCCGCCGTCCGGGCGGGGTCGCAGACGCCGGCGCCCGCGAGCACCGCGACCGCGATCGCCAGGTCGAAGGACGCGCCGCCCTTGGGCAGCGACGCCGGGGAGAGGTTGACCGTGATGCGGCGCGACGGCCAGCCGAGCCCCGAGGAGGTCACGCCGGCCCGCACGCGGTCGCGCGCCTCCGCGAGGGAGGCGTCGGGCAGGCCGACGAGCGAGAACCCGGGCAGGGACGCCGCCAGGTGCGCCTCGACCTCGACGAGGTGCCCGGTGAGGCCGACGAGGCAGACGGCGCGCGTGCGCCCCAGCCCCATCACGCGACCCCGGTCAGGTGCTCGACCGTCGCGGCACCGCGCCGGGCGGTCCGCACCGCGACGACGTCGATCCGCACGCTGCGCGGGTGCAGCTCGTGCGCGTCCAGCCACTGGGCGGCGAGGCGCCGCAGACGCGCCAACTTCGCGGGCGTCACCGCCTCGGCCGGGTGCCCGAAGCCGTCGCCGGAGCGCGTCTTGACCTCGACCACGACCAGCTCGTCACCGTGCAGGGCGACGATGTCGAGCTCCCCCGACGGCCCGCGCCAGTTCCGGTCCACCACCTGCCAGCCCGCGGCCGCGAGGTAGGACGCCGCGACGTTCTCCCCGTAGCGCCCGACGGCGTCCTTGGCTCTCATCCGAGACCACCTCCGCCCCGCACGCTGGCAGCGCGGCGGGGGCGGCGGGCGCCGGGACCCTCGGTGCTGTGGACGACGGCGACCGCGCGCACCCTGGGGACGGGCGGGCGGAGCTCGTCAGCGGCGGAAGGTGCCGCCGTCGGGCAGGTCGAGCTCCGTCTTGGCGAGCTCCTCGACGTTGACGTCCTTGAAGGTCACCACGCGGACGGACTTCACGAACCGCGCCGACCGGTAGACGTCCCACACCCAGGCGTCGTTGAGGGTGAGCTCGAAGTACACCTCGCCGGCGGCGGAGCGCACCTGCAGGTCGACCTGGTTGGCCAGGTAGAAGCGCCGCTCGGTCTCGACCACGTAGGAGAAGACGCCCACGACGTCCCGGTACTCGCGGTAGAGCGCGAGCTCCATGTCGGTCTCGTAGTTCTCCAGGTCCTCCGCGCTCACGCGTCCATCATGGACCATCGCAGGGCCTCGTCCGGTCGCGGCGCCGCCGCCGGAGCCCCGAGCTCGGCCAGCACGTCCGCCGTCGGCAGCCGCCAGCTGCGTCGGTGCAGGGGCGTGGGCCCGAGGTCGCGCAGGGCCCGGACGTGCTCGGACGAGCCGTAGCCCTTGTTCTCCTCCCACCCGAACGCGGGGTGCTGCCGCGCGAGCTCGACCATCCGGGCGTCGCGCTCGCACTTGGCGAGCACGCTCGCCGCGGCGACCGAGGCACAGGTGCGGTCGGCCTTGACCCGGGTCCGGACGGCGAGGCCGCCGTGGCGCACGTCGCCGGCGACGGCGGGCGCGTCCGGGTCGTCCTCGAACAGCGAGGCCTGCGCGGGCGGGGACAGCCAGTCGTGGGACCCGTCGAGCAGCACGAGGTCCGGCTCGACCCCGCACGCCACCAGCGCGTCGAGCGCGCGGTGCCCCGCGAGGCGGAGGGCGGCGATGATCCCGAGCGCGTCGATCTCCTCGGGCTGCGCGTGCCCGACGGCGCGCGCCAGCCCCCAGCGACCCAGGGCCGGCAGCAGCCGCTGGCGGGCCAGGGGCGTCAGGAGCTTGGAGTCCGCGACGCCCTGCGGGCAGGTGCGGGTCGTGAGGTCCACCGCGACGGCGCCGACGCTCACGGGTCCGGCGAGCGCGCCGCGGCCCACCTCGTCCATGCCGACGACGACGCGCGCCCCGGCGCGCAGCAGGGCGCGCTCGTGGCGCAGGTCCGGCCGGACCTGCGGGCTCACGGAGTGCCCTGCCCGCTCTCCGGCACGTCCGCGAAGGTGGCGCCGGGGTTGCGCAACGCGTGCCAGCGGTCCACGGGCCACACCGTCACGAAGGCCACGCCGACGACGTTGTCGAGCGGGATGCTGCCGCCGCCGGGCGCGCCCTGCTTGTAGCGGGAGTCCTGGGAGTTCTGCCGGTTGTCGCCCATGACCCACAGCCGGCCCTCGGGGACCTCGGTCGTGAACTCGATCTCGCTCGGCAGGGCGCCGTCGGCCAGGTACGGCTCGTCCAGCGGGACGCCGTTGACCGTGAGGCGGCCCTCGGCGTCGCAGCAGGCGACCGTGTCCCCGGGCAGCCCGATGACGCGCTTGATGAGGTGCTCGCCGGAGTCCTGCGGCACGAGCCCGACGTACGTCAGCACGTCGTTGACGACCGTCCGCCAGCCGGGGGGCGTGGGCTCCGACGGCGGGAGCCAGCCGCCGGGGTCCTTGAAGACGACGATGTCACCCCGGTGCACGTCCAGCGGGCCGGGGGCGAGCTTCGTCACCAGCACGCGGTCCCCGACCATCAGGGTCTGCTCCATCGAGCCGGTCGGGATGAAGAACGCCTGGACGAGGAACGTCTTGATGACGAGCGAGAGCACGAGCGCGCTCACGACGATGATCGCCGTCTCCTTGAGCCACGCGGCCAGCCCGCCGCGACGGCGTTCGCGGCGCGGCGTCCCGTCGGCGGGGGTGGCGGCCTCGTCCTCGGGGGCGCCCCGTCGGCGGTGCTGGGCGGCGGCTCGAGACGTCACCGGACCACTGTGCCATGCCGACCTGGGTGCCACGGCCGGGACGCCGACGGGCGGCCACCCCTGAGGGGTGACCGCCCGTCGGTCGAGAGCTGAAACGCGGTGCTCAGCGGGGAGCCGGCGTCTCGCGCTTCTCCTTGATCTTGGCCTTCTTGCCGCGCAGCTTGCGGAGGTAGTACAGCTTCGCGCGGCGCACGTCACCGCGCGTGACGACCTCGACGCTGTCCAGCGACGGGGAGTGGACCGGGAACGTGCGCTCGACACCGACGCCGAAGCTCACCTTGCGGATGGTGAACGTCTCGCGGACGCCGCCGCCCTGGCGCGCGATGACGACACCCTGGAACGCCTGGATGCGGGAGCGCGAGCCCTCGACGACCTTGACGTTGACCTTGAGCGTGTCACCGGGGCGGAAGTCCGGGATGTCGGAACGCAGCGAGGCCGCGTCGACCGAGTCGAGAATGTGCATGGTGTCACTCCTCAGCGCTGCCACAGGTCAGGCGCGTCATGATGGGCAGCACGGCTGCCTGGTCGGAACAGGTGGTGGGTCCGTCTCCGCCGGCGGGGCGGGCCTCGCGACGACCCTGACGGGATCACGTGCCGCGAGGTGGCTGGACCGCCTCCCCTGTGGCAGAGACGAGCCGACGTACCGCCCGCCAGTGTGCCACACGAGCCCCGGCCCTCACGACTCCGGGCCGGCCTCGCCCTCGGGACGCGCCGGCTCCGGCCCCGCGGGGCCCACGTGCCACCCGAGCCGCTCGAGCAGCGCGCGGTCCGCGGCGTCGAGCTCGTCCGGCACGAGGCGCCGCAGGAGGTCCGGACGCCGCTGCGCGGTCCGCTCGAGCGCCCGGTCGCGACGCCAGCGCTCGATGCGCGCGTGGTGCCCGGAGAGCAGGACGTCGGGCACGTCCATCCCCCGCCAGCTGGGCGGACGCGTGAAGACCGGGTACTCCAGCAGGCCGGCGGCCCCGTGCGACTCCTCGACGAGGGACTGCGGGTTGCCCACCACGCCCGGCAGCAGCCGCGCGACCGCCTCCACGACGACGAGCGCCGCCACCTCTCCCCCGTTGAGGACGTAGTCCCCGATCGACAGCTCGGTGACGCGCACGCCGGCTGCGCGGTAGTGGTCGGCCACGCGCGCGTCGATGCCCTCGTAGCGGCCGCAGGCGAGCACGACGTGGCCCACCCCGGCGAGCCGCTCGGCCGTGCGCTGGGTGAAGAGCTCGCCCGACGGCGTCGGCACGACGAGCTCGACGTCGCCCGGGGCGAGGGAGCCGGAGGCCGCGTCGCCCAGGCCGAGCACGTCGTCGACGGCGGCCCCCCACACGTCGGGGCGCATCACCATGCCGGCGCCGCCGCCGAGCGGGGTGTCGTCGACGGTGCGGTGGCGGTCCGTCGTCCAGTCCCGCAGGTCGTGCACGCGCAGGTCGAGGATCCCCGTCGTGCGCGCCTTGCCGACGAGCGAGAGGTCCAGGGCCGCGAGGTACTCGGGGAAGATCGTGACGACGTCGACGCGCACGTCAGTCCCCGTCGATCTCGTCGTCGTCCACCGGGTCGCTCGCCAGGAGGCCCCGCGGCGGGTCGAGCACGACCCGTCCGCCCGCGACGTCGACGACCGGCACGATCGCGCGCACGAAGGGCACCAGGGTCCGGGCCCCGCCGGTCTCGCGCACGAGGAGGGCGTCCTGGGCCGGCAGGTGCTCGAGGCCCACGACCTCACCGACCACCGTGCCGTCCTCGAGCTCGACCCGCAGGCCCGCGAGCTCGTAGGGGTACCAGGCGTCCTCCTCGTCGGACGCGTCGACCTCCACGACGAGCTCCACGCCGCGCAGCTGCTCGGCCGCCGTGCGGTCGGCGGCCTCGGCGAACCTCACGTACCAGCGCCCCTGCATGTCGCGCGCGTGGGTCACGGTCAGCGGCCCCGCCTGGGCCGGGACGGTGCGCAGCACGGAACCGACCGCGAACCGCTCGGCCGGCGTGTCCGTCCGCACGTCGAGGGACACCTCGCCGCGCAGCCCGTGCGCGCGTCCCACCGTCGCGACCGTGAGCTGCATGAGTCCTCCTCGTCGGGTGCCGGCGCCTGCCGGTCGGTCGTCCGGCCGGTGCCGGACAGGGGTCAGGCCCGGCCCCAGGGTAGGGGCCGGGCCTGACGACTGCGTTCGAGCCTGCTCAGCGCCGGTCGACGTCCACGACGTCGACCCGCACCGCGCCATCGGGCGACAGCGCGCCGACCACCGTGCGCAGTGCGCGGGCGGTGCGGCCGCTGCGACCGATGACCCGACCGAGGTCCTCGGGGTGCACCCGGACCTCGAGGAGCTCACCACGGCGCAGCGAGCGCGCCGTGACCCGGACGTCGTCCGGGTGGTCCACGATGCCGCGGACCAGGTGCTCCAGGGAGTCGGCGAGCATCAGGCCTGGTCCTCGGCGGGCGCCTCGGCAGCCGGGGCGGCGGCAGCGGCGTCGGCCGCGGCCTTCTTCTCGGCGGCGCTGGCCTTGGCCTTCTCGGCGGCGTCGGCGGCAGCGGCGATCGCGGCGGCCGCGTCGGCCGTGCCCTCCTTCACGCGGAGGGTGCCCTCCGTGCCCGGGAGACCCTTGAACTTCTGCCAGTCACCCGTGATCTTGAGCAGGACCTGCACCTGCTCGGTCGGCTGGGCGCCGACACCGAGCCAGTACTGCGCGCGGTCCGAGTCGACCTCGATGAACGAGGGCTCCTCCGTGGGGTGGTACTTGCCGATCTCCTCGATGACGGCCCCGTCGCGCTTGGCGCGGGAGTCGGCGACGACGATGCGGTAGTACGGCGCCCGGATCTTGCCGAGACGCTTCAGACGGATCTTGACGGCCACAGTGGTGGTCTCTCCTGGTTCTGCTGCGGGTGGTCGGCACGCACCGGCCCGTGGGGTAGGTGACGCGTGCTGACCGAGGGACGCGGCGGCGGGCGGGTAGAGGGGCCGTCCGTGCCGGGTACAGCAGGCCATTGTGCCAGATGCCCGGCCCCGGCGTGCCCCCTGCCCGGCCGCGGGATCAGGTGGGCGCGACGACGTCCTCGGGCAGCGCCCGGCCGCGGAGCTCCGGCAGGCCGAGAGCGGCCACGGCGGACACGACGAACGCCGCGGCGAAGGCACCGAAGGTGAGCGCCTGGCCGCCGGCCACCAGGAGCGGCGGCACCGCGAGCGGGGCGAGGATCGAGGCGATGCGCCCGAAGCCGGCGGCCCACCCGGAGCCCGTGCCCCGCAGCGCCGTCGGGTAGATCTCGGGCGTGACGGCGTACAGCGCGCCCCACGCGCCGAGGTTGAAGAACGAGAGGAGCATCCCGGCGACGAGCACGGCGGTGGTGCTGTCCGCGGCACCGAAGAGCGCCGCGGCGCCGGCGGAGCCCACGAGGAAGGAGGCGAGCGTCGCCCGCCGCCCCCACACCTCGATCAGCAGGGCCGCGACCGCGTACCCCGGCAGCTGGGCGAGCGTGATGACGAGCGTGTACCCGAACGACTGCACGAGCGAGTAGCCCTGCTCGACGAGCAGCGACGGCAACCAGATGAACGCGCCGTAGTACGCGAAGTTCACGCCGAACCACACGACCCAGGCCGCGAGCGTGCGCCGCCGCATCGTCCGCGACCACAGCGCGCCCGGGCCTGCGGCCGGCGCCGCCGGGCCGCGGGCCCCGGATCCGGGGGACGCCGTCGGGTCGCCCGGCGGCGACGCCACCCCCGCCGAGGCCTC
>NZ_JACEXH010000175.1:0-6437 GCF_014525465.1 Actinotalea sp. JY-7885
GCCGCGGCTTCGGGCGCCCCGGTGCCGGGCGCGTCGGCGCGGTGCCGCCCGCGGCGCGGCGTGCCGCCGCGATCCGGCTGCGGCTCACGGCGATCCATGCGACCGGTCCGACCACGGGGAGCAGCACGATGATCGCCACCCACGCCGCGGGGTGGATCTCGGCGCGCTCGACGGCCGAGCTGCGCGACAGGTCGATGAGGGCGAACAGCGCGAGCGCGAGCGGGACGATGTACGGCAGGGCCCTGACCATGCCCCCAGCCTAGGCGCCTACGCTGGGGGCGTGCCGATGCTCGTCTACTCCCTCCTTCGCCTGGGCCTGCTGGCCGGGGTCCTCGTCGCCGGATGGGCCGTCGGCCTCGGCGGCTGGCTGCTCGTGGTCGTCGCGGCCCTCGTCGCGTGGGCCCTGTCCTACCTGCTGCTGGCCGGTCCGCGGGACCGCGCGGCGCGGTGGATCGCCGACCGTGCCGAACGCCGGCGCACGGGGCCGCGGTTCAGCGCGGGCGTCGAGGACGACGTCCTGGCCGAGGACGCCGAGGCGAGGGGCCCGGGTGCGGGGTCACCGGCCCCGGGCGCTGACCGTCCGCACGACCCGCAGGGTCCGGACCGTCAGATCGACAGCCCGAGGCCGAGCAGCACGCCGTAGCCGAGCTCGAGCAGCCCGGTGCCCGCGAGCACCGGCTTGAGGAGCACGCCCCGGGCACCGAGCAGCACGGTGCCCGCGAGGATGCCGGCCGGGACCGCGACGAGCAGCACGAGGACGGACCAGGGCGCGGCGAGCGCGCACGCCAGCCCGGCGACCACGGCGACGCCGAGCAGTCCGGCGTAGACCCGCCGCGCGCGGTAGTCGCCCAGGCGGACGGCGAGCGTGCGCTTCCCGCTGAGCACGTCGGTCGGGATGTCGCGGATGTTGTTGACCATGAGCAGGGCGCACGCCAGCGAGCCCACGCCGACGGCCCCCGCGACGGCCGGCCAGGAGATCCGGTCGGCCTGCGTGTAGGTGGTCCCCAGCACGGCCACGAGGCCGAAGAAGACGAACACGCCGACCTCGCCCAGCCCGCGGTACCCGTAGGGGCTGCGGCCGCCGGTGTAGTACCAGGCCGCGGCGATGGCCAGGACGCCGACGCCGAGCAGCCACCAGTGGCCCGAGAGCGCCACGAGCACGAGGCCGAGCGCGGCGCCGACGCCGAACGCGGCGAAGGCGGCGCCGCGGACCTGCGACGGCCGGGCCGCGCCCGAGCCCGTCAGGCGCAGGGGTCCGACGCGGTCGAGGTCGGTGCCGCGGATGCCGTCGGAGTAGTCGTTCGCGTAGTTGACGCCCACCTGGAGCGCGAGCGCCACGCCCGCGGCCAGCAGTCCCCGGACGACCGACGCCTCGCCCAGCTGCGCCGCCGCCCCCGTGCCCACGAGCACCGGCGCCACCGCCGCCGGGAGGGTGCGCAGCCGCGCGCCCTCGACCCACTCCGCGGCAGTCGCCATCGTCCTCGTCCTCGTCTCTCGGGGTCCTCGACAGGTGCCGCCTGGTGTCGACAGGTGCCGACCGGGGCCGGCGGGCGTCCGGTGCGGCCCCTAGGCGCGCACGGCGCCACGCGCCAGGCGCGCCACCGCGGACCGGTCGACCTTGCCCGGGCCGCGCAGCGGCAGGGCGTCGACCAGCACGAGGTGCCGCGGGGCCGCGGCCTGCCCCAGGGTACGGCGCACGGCGGTCCGGACGTCGTCGAGGCCCGCGGGCTGCCCGTGCGCGGGCCGGACGACGACGGCCACGACGGCCTGGCCCCACTCGGGGTCCGGCACGCCGACGACGCACGCCTCGAGCCCGAGCGCCGCGAGCGCGGCCTCCACCGCGGCCGGGGCGACCTTCTCCCCGCCGGTGACCAGGACGTCGTCGGCGCGGCCCACCACGTGCAGCCGGCCGCCGTCGAGGCGTCCGGCGTCGTTGGTGCGGTGCCAGCGGCGCCCCCCGCGCTCGACGAACGCCTCGGCCTGGGCCGCGGGGTCGTCGAGGTACCCCCGCGCCAGGACCGGCCCCGCGAGGAGCACGCGCCCGGCGTCGTCGAGCTCGACGTCGACGCCGTCGAGCGGCACGCCGTCGTAGACGCAGCCGCCGCACGTCTCGCTCATCCCGTAGGTGGTCACCACGCGGAGGCCGAGCTCGCGCGCGCGGTCGAGCAGCGCGGGCGCCGCCGACGCCCCGCCGACGAGGACCGCGTCCAGCGCGCGGAGGGCCCTGGCGTGCTCGGGCGCCTGGACCACGCGCCGCAGCTGCGTGGGGACGAGCGACGCGTAGAGCCACGCGCCCGGGTCCTGCGTCCGGGCACGGGTGACCGCGTCGGCGAGCGCCGCCGGGTCGGCCGGCTCCGGGACGACCGCGGGCCGGCCCCCGGCCAGGACGGTGCGCGCGACGACCTGGAGCCCGGCGACGTGGTCGAGGGGAAGGGCGAGGAGCCAGCGCCCGGGACCGCCCAGGCGCTCGTGGGTCGCCCGCGCGGAGGCCTCGAGCGCGTCGCGCGTGAGCAGGACGTGCCGGGGGCGCCCGGTGGAGCCGGACGTCCGCACGACCAGGGCGACGTCGTCGGGGACCTCGGGCCCGTCCGGACGGCTGGCCTCGTCGGGCGCGGCCCGCGCCACGGCGGCCACGGCCGGCCCACGACCGCTGAGCGCCGACGCGACCGCCCGCGTGACCTCAGCCACCTCCGCCGCGCCGGAGCGACCAGGCCCCACAGGCACCACCAGTGCGCGTCCCACCGTGCCAGCGTAGGTGCGCCGTACAGTATCGGGAGCCGGGCCGGGCCCGGCTCGCTGCACGCACGAGGCCGTTCCACGGCAAGAAGGAGCTGCCGGTGTCGACCACCACGCGCTCGAGCACCACCGTCCGTGACCGCCGCTCCGGGACGACCGCCGGCCTGCGCCGACGCGTCGGTGCCGTCCTCGCGGCGATGACCGTCGCCGCGGGTGTCGTGGCGTGCTCGCCGGCGGACGGGCCCCAGACGCCGGCGCCGGTGACCGTCGAGCCGACGATCGAGAGCGCGCGCAACGCGCCCCCCGCGCCGGTGGTCGCGCCGACGTGGCCGCTCACGGGCGTCGCGGGCGAGCCCGCCGCGCGGCCGGCGATCGCCGTCAAGGTCGAGAACACCGCCGTGGCGCGGCCCCAGGTGGGGCTGGAGCAGGCCGACGTCGTGTGGGAGACGGTCGTCGAGTTCGAGGTCTCGCGTCTCATCGCGGTGTACCACTCGCAGCTGCCCGCCGAGGTCGGTCCCATCCGCTCCGTGCGCCCGATGGACCCGCTCGTCGTCGCGCCCCTGCACGGCCTCCTCGTCTACTCGGGCGGCCAGCCCGGCATCCTGGCCGAGGTCGCGGGCAGCGGCGTGCAGAGCATCAGCCACGACGCCGGCGCCGCGGGCCTCTACCGCGTGCGCGGCAGGTCCGCGCCGCACAACGTCATGGGCGACCCCCAGGCGTTCCTCGCGGCCGCGGATGCCGCGCACTCCGCGTCCCCCGGTGAGCAGTTCGCGTTCGCGCGCCGCGCCGACGTCGCCACCGCCGCCGGGGCCGGGACGCCCGCGTCCAGCCTGACGTTCTCGCTGTCGGCGCAGGCGAAGCCGAGCTGGTCGTTCGACGCCGGCACGGGGACGTGGCTGCGCTCGGAGGGCAGCACGCCCGCGACCGCGGCGAGCGGGGCGCGCCTGAGCGCCGTCAACGTCGTCGCGATCACGGCGCCGCACCCGAACTCGCCCTACGGCGCGCAGGGTGGTGCGCCCGTGCCGACCTACGAGCTCGTGGGCTCGGGGGAGGCCGTCGTCGCGACGGGCGGGGCGACGGTCACCGGCACGTGGTCGAAGGCCGCGGCCGACGCGCCGCTCCAGCTCTTCACCGCCGACGGCTCGCCGCTGCTGCTCGCGCCCGGCAACACGTGGGTCGAGATGATCCCCGCCGGCAAGGGGTCGCTGACCGTCGGCTGACGTCGCGACGAGGCCGGCTCATCCTGCGGGATGAGCCGGCCTCGCTGCGTCCGGCCCGACGGTTGACGGCGGGCGCGCCACGGCGGTCCCTGGGGCCGATCCGCCGCGGCGGGCGGGCCGCCAGGCTGGACGCATGGCACAGATGACGATCGACCTCGACAGCACCCACCACTCGCGCGCCGACGTGCCGGCCGCCGAGATCCAGGCCGCCGACGACGCGCGCGTCCCGGGCGACGAGCGCCACAGCGACCGGCTGCGCTCGACGCTGCCCGCCCTCGTGGCGGTCCTCCTGCTGGTCGGCGTCGGGCTCGCGGGCGCCATCGTCCTGCGCGACCTGGCGAGCTTCGGCCTGTGGTTCGCCGGCCAGTTCTGAGGCGGCCCGTCCGCGTCCCGGGCACCGGGCGCGGGTCCGCGCGGGGCGCGGGTCCTCAGAAGTGGTGCGGGAAGCCCGACCAGTCGGGCGCGCGCCGCTCGAGGAACGCGTCCCGGCCCTCGACCGCCTCGTCCGTCATGTACGCGAGGCGCGTCGCCTCGCCGGCGAAGACCTGCTGGCCCATGAGGCCGTCGTCGGCCAGGTTGAAGGCGAACTTCAGCATCCGCACCGCCTGCGGTGACTTGCCCGCGATGGTGCGGGCGTAGTCGAGGGCGAGGCGCTCCAGGTCGTCGTGGTCGGCGACCTCGTTGACCGCGCCCCAGCGCTCGGCGTCCTGCGCCGAGTACTCCCGGGCCAGGAAGAAGATCTCCCGCGCCCGCTTCTGGCCCACCTGGCGCGCGAGGTACGCGGAGCCGTACCCGCCGTCGAAGGAGCCGACGTCGGCGTCCGTCTGCTTGAAGCGGCCGTGCTCGCGGCACGCGATCGACAGGTCCGCCACGACGTGCAGCGAGTGCCCGCCCCCGGCGGCCCACCCGTCCACGACGGCGACGACCACCTTGGGCATCGTCCGGATGAGGCGCTGGACCTCGAGGATGTGCAGCCGTCCCGCGCGCGCCGGGTCGACCGTGTCCGCCGACGTGCCGGACGCGTAGCGGTAGCCGTCCCGCCCGCGGATGCGCTGGTCGCCGCCCGAGCAGAAGGCCCAGCCGCCGTCCTTCGGGCTGGGGCCGTTGCCGGCGAGGAGCACGACGCCGACGTCGGGCGACATGCGGGCGTGGTCCAGGGCGCGGTAGAGCTCGTCGACCGTGTGCGGGCGGAAGGCGTTGCGGACCTCGGGCCGGTGGAACGCGATGCGCACGACCGGCAGGTCGCGCTCGACGTCACCGGTGCGGTCCACGCCGCGGTGGTACGTGATGTCGGAGAGCTCGAAGCCCTCGACCTCGCGCCAGACCCGGGGGTCGAACGTCTCGGACACCGTCGGGGGCAGCGCGCTCATGGTCGTCAGGGTAACGACCGCTCCGCCTGTGACCCGTACGACGGACCCGTACTACGGTGACCGGGTGACCCGTCCGCCGACCCGTGACCTGCACGTCTACCGGGTGGCCCTGCGGACTCGCTTCCGTGGGCTGGACGCGCGCGACGGCGTGCTGCTGCGCGGCGACGCGGGCTGGGGCGAGTTCTCGCCCTTCTGGGACTACGACGACGCCGAGTCGGCCTCCTGGTGGCGTGCCGCGCTCGAGGCGGCGGACCAGGGGTGGCCGACACCGGTGCGCGACGCGGTGCCGGTCAACGTCACGGTCCCGGCGGTCGGCCCCGAGGCGGCGCGCGAGATCGTCGTGCGGTCGGCCGGCTGCCGGACGGCGAAGGTCAAGGTCGCGGAGCGCGGCCAGGAGCTCTCGGACGAGGTCGCCCGGCTCGAGGCCGTGCGCGACGCGCTCGGGCCGGACGGCCGGATCCGCATCGACGCGAACGGTGCCTGGGACGTGACCACGGCGATCGCCCGGCTGCGGGTGCTCGACCGGGCCGCGGGTGGTCTCGAGTACGTCGAGCAGCCCTGCGCGTCGGTCCCGGACCTCGCGCGCGTGCGCCGGGCGGTCTCGGTGCCGGTGGCGGCCGACGAGTCGATCCGCCGCGCCGAGGACCCGATGGCCGTCGTGCGGGCCGAGGCGGCCGACGTCGTCGTGCTCAAGGTCCAGCCGCTGGGCGGCGTGCGCGCGTGCCTCGAGCTCGCGGAGCGGGTCGGGCTGCCCGTCGTGGTGTCGTCGGCGCTCGAGAGCTCCGTCGGGCTCGCCGCGGGGATCGCGCTCGCGGCGGCGCTTCCCGAGCTGCCCTACGCCTGCGGCCTCGCGACGGCGCAGCTGCTCCGGGCCGACGTCGTGGCGGAGCCCCTGGTGCCGGTGGGCGGCGCGATCGCCGTCCGCGCTCCGGCTCCGGACCCGGCGCTGCTGGCGGCGCACGCCGCGGACGGCGAGCTCGCGCGCCGGTGGACGGACCGGGCGGAGCGGGTGCAGCGGGTCGGTCAGCTCGCAGCGGGGGAGGGATCGGCATGACCGAGGAGGCCCCCGAGCTGCCGGGCCGCGACGACGCTCCGGCGGCGGGCTCGCCGT